>CAZNLX010000023.1:13191-14925 GCA_964573925.1 uncultured Intrasporangiaceae bacterium | reverse complement strand
GGAGCGAGGAATCGCTGCACCGACGTCCACAGGATGAAGATCGCCGCGACGAAGATCATCACGCCCTCGACCGCCGCCGAGAAGTACTCGGCCTTGCTGTGCCCGAACGGGTGGTCCTCGTCGGCCGGTTGCGCGGCGACGTGCAGGGCGATGAGCGCGACGAACGCCGCGACGAGGTTGACGACCGACTCAGCAGCGTCGGACAACAGACCGACCGAGCCGGTGAGCAGATAGGCCCCGAACTTCAGGGCGATCGTCGCAACGGCGGCGGCGATGGACAGCCAGGCGAAACGGGTGAGGTTCTCGCGGGCGGGTGCGGACGGCATACGGGAGAGTCTGGCACTGTTCCGCAGTGCCTACGATGTCGGACATGACCAGCAGCGAGGAGCAGCTGCGCCGGCGGCTCCTCGGGGAGCCGCCCGGCCAGGTCCTGCTCGGCTGGCTCGGGCCGCTGGCCGCGGCGATCGTCGGCGGGATCCTGCGCTTCTGGGACCTCGGCCGCCCGCACCAACTCGTCTTCGACGAGACCTACTACGTCAAGCAGGCGTGGTCGATACTCCAGTGGGGCGTCGAGATGCGCAACGGCGGACCCTACGGCGACAAGCCGGACGAGGCATTCACCCGCGGCACTCTCGACGTCTTCAACACCACGGACGGCGACCTCGTCGTCCACGGCCCCGTCGGCAAGTGGGTCATCGCCGCCGGCCAGGCGCTCTTCGGCGGCGCGGACAGTTCCGTGGGCTGGCGGTTCTCGGTGTGCGTGCTCGGGACGCTGTCGATCCTCATGATCGGCCGGATCGCCCGGCGGTTGCTCGGTTCGTCGGTGCTCGGGACGATCGCCGCGATCCTGCTCGCCTTCGAAGGTCACCATTTCGTCCACTCGCGGACCGGGCTGCTCGACCTCATCCTCATGTTCTTCGCGTTCGGCGCCTTCGGGGCGCTGCTGCTGGACCGGGACCGTTCGCGCGCCCTGCTGGCCCACCGGATGCGCCGGCGACCCACCGACCCGGACGCCGCCGACCGCTGGCTCGGCCCGCGCCTCGGACTTCGCCCCTGGCGCTGGGTCGCTGGGCTCTGCCTCGGCCTGGCCGCCAGCACGAAGTGGTCCGGGCTCTACTTCCTCGTCGTCTTCGGTCTGCTCACCGTGCTCTGGGACCTCGGCGCGCGCCGGGCCGTGGGGATCCGTTCCTACGGGTATGCCGCGGTGCGGCACGACGGCATACCGGCCTTCCTCTCGATCGTCCCGACGGTCGCGGTGACCTACCTGGCCTCCTGGTGGGGATGGTTCGTCAGCGATCACGGCTACAACAAGGGCTGGGCGGCCACCCATCCGGCGGCGGCGCGGTGGACCTGGATCCCCGACGACCTGCGCTCGTGGTGGAACTACCAGGCACAGATCCTCGACTTCCACCGCGGCCTGTCGACCCCGCACTCCTACCAGTCGCACCCGTGGTCGTGGATCGTCATGGGCCGCCCGACGTCGATGTTCGCCGAATACCCCAAGCTCGGCGAGGACGGCTGCACGGTCGACATGTGCGCCAAGGTCATCACCCCGATCGGGACGCCGACGATCTGGTGGCTCGGGGTGGCGGCGGTGCTCGTCGTCCTGTTCATGTGGGCCCTCGGTCGGGACTGGCGCGCCGGGGCCATCCTCGCCGGCTATGCGGGCGGCTACCTGCCGTGGTTCCTCGTCGGGGACCGGACGATCTACCAGTTCTACGCCGTCGCCTTCGT
>CAZNLX010000023.1:0-13091 GCA_964573925.1 uncultured Intrasporangiaceae bacterium | reverse complement strand
CGTGGTTCCTCGTCGGGGACCGGACGATCTACCAGTTCTACGCCGTCGCCTTCGTGCCCTACGTCGTGCTCGCGGTGACCTACCTGCTGGGGATGATCGCCGGCCGCCCAGGTGACTCGGAGTTGCGCCGGCGGGTCGGTGCCGGCGTCGTCGGCGGCTACCTCGTCGTCACGGTCGCCGTCTTCGCCTGGTTCTGGCCCGTCTACACCGCGCAGGTCATTCCCTATCAGCAGTGGTGGCTGCACATGTGGTTCCCCTCCTGGGTCTGAGCGGTCGGCGCGAAGTCCGCCCGCGGCATACCGATGGCAGGTCGCCGGCCACCCGAGGAGGTATGCCGCGCCACCTCCGGAGCCCGACGTCCCCGGCGCGCTGAGATGATGACCCTCATGACCGGCAGGGGCAGCGCCAGGGGCGGTGCGGCACGAGGGGCGTTCGGTGCCGCTCGGGCCGTCCTCGCCGCCTGGGCCGCCCTGGTGCTCCTGGGAGCGTGCGTGGCCGATCCGGCCGCCCGCCCAGACCCCAGTCGTTCCAGCTCGTCCGGCAGCCTCGCGCCGACCGCGACGGGTGATGAGCCGCTGCCGACCGGCGGCACCGACCCACAGCTCCCCGCCCTGTCGATCCTGCCGGTGGGGTCGAGTGAGCAGGCCATCACTGTCTCCGGCCGGATCCGGATGTACCGCGCCTACCGACCGGCCCGGCTGACCCGCTTCGCTCCGCTCGTGGTCATGCTGCACGGGGGGCTGGGCAGCGCGCGCCAGGCCGAGCTCGCCTACGGCTGGGACACCCTGGCCGACCGGGAGGGCTTCGTGGTCCTCTACCCCGATGCGATCGGGCGGGCCTGGAACGTCGGCGGCGGATGCTGCGGGATGGCCCCAGCCGAGGGAATCGACGACGTCGGCTTCGTCAAGGCGGCCATCGCGGACCTGCGCGCGCGGGTTTCCCTCGACCCCGCCCGCACGTATGCCGCGGGCATGTCGGCCGGGGGGATGATGACCTACCGGCTGGCCTGCGACACAACACTCTTCGCCGCGATTGGGCCGGTGGCCAGCACTCAGCTCGGGGACTGCCCGAACCCGGCGCCGACCTCGATCCTGCACGTGCACGGGACGGCCGACACCTCGGTCCCCTACGACGGATCCCGGGGGAACGGGATCGCGCAGATCGACGGACCATCGGTGCCCGCGCTGCACGCCGCCTGGCGGGGATACGGTCGGTGCGGCGGCGACATCGTGGCCGTGGCCGGGGTGGTCACCACGACAACGGCTCTGTGCCCCGAGGGCCGGACGGTGTCGCTCGTGACGATCGAGGGGTCCGGCCACGCCTGGCCGGGGGTGGCTCGCACCGGACCTCTGGACGCCTCACCGAGTTCGACCGGCACCGGCACCGGCAGTTCGCCGACGGGGACTGTCACGCCGACCGTGGGACCGTCGCTCGCCCCGACAGCCGACCCCGCGGCATACGACACGACCGGGGCACTGTGGGCCTTCTTCAAGGAGCACGGCAGGTAGGCGTCGGCCTGCGTCGGTAGGCGTCGGCCTGCGTCGGTAGGCGTCGGTATGTATCGGTAGGCGTCGGTATGTATCGGTCGGCGGGAATTCCCTCGGGGCGGGTCGGCGGTCCGGCCGGCCGACATCTGCCCTCCGTCGCGAAGGCCGTCCCCCCATCGCGATGGAGTGCGAGACATCGCGTTGCAACGCGATCACACCCCACCTATCGCGATGCCGCCATGCCCATCGCGATCCCGTTGCGCCTATCGCGATGCCGCCATGCCCATCGCGATCCCGTGTCACCAGGTCAAGCCCGGAGCGGTGGTCAAGGAGGTCGAACCGCCGATACCAACCCCAGACATGACGAAACCCCCGGACCGGGGGTCCGAGGGTTTCCGATGTCTTGAGACATCACACTGGTGGAGCTGAGGGGACTCGAACCCCTGGCCTTCTCATTGCGAACGAGACGCGCTACCAACTGCGCCACAGCCCCAGATGCGACGGACACTCTAACACCCGGGCCACCGCCGTCACCAAAGCCGCCCGGCAGCCCAACCATGACGACACCGCCAGGGGCAGACACTCGACCCGAAGCACGACGAGACCGACACCCCAGACCTGGCGCCTGCGGGACGAGGAGCCCAAGAAACGGAGAGGTTAACGGCATACCCGTGTTGCGTAAATTGCTCCACGATCGCTAGAGTCGCGCCCCACGAGGGGAGTACTTCGCAGACCCGACCCGGTCAAGACGAGCGTCCCGTGACGCTCTCGGGCGGGGCCGCCGGGCAGCGACCGGGCGGTGAAGGAGACCTCAGGATCGACCCGACCCTGAGGACCCATGCCCTCCCTGAGCACGCTGACCGCCCTGGCCCCGCACCTCACCTCGTCGCCGACCCCGCACCTCAGCTCGTCGCCGACCCCGCGCCTCACCTCGTCGCCGGCCCCGGACCTCGCCCCCGCGCTCACCTCGATCGCCACCCCCACCCTGTGGTGGGTGACGATCGCCGCGATCCTCGCTCTGCTGGCCCTCGACTTCGTCATCACCCGACGCCCGCACGAGGTGAGCATGCGCGAAGCCCTGGGCTGGTCGGCGTTCTACGTAGCCATCCCGGTCGGCTTCGGCGTGTGGATCTGGACCACGCACGGCAGCCAGACCGGTCTGGAGTTCGCCACCGGATACCTGGTCGAGAAGTCGCTGTCGGTCGACAACCTCTTCATCTTCCTCCTGCTGCTCACCGCCTTCGCCGTGCCCAAGGAACTGCAGCAACGCGTCCTGCTCATCGGGGTGGCCGGCGCGCTCGTGCTGCGGGGCACCTTCATCGCCCTCGGGGCTCAGCTCATCGCGAGCTTCTCGTGGGCGTTTCTCCTCTTCGGGGCCGTCCTGCTCGCCACGGCGGTCAAGGTCGGCCGTGACGCACTCGCACACACCGACCACGCCGTGGACGTCGGGTCGCTCCGCACGGTGCGCCTCATCCGCCGGTTCGCACCCGTCAGCGACGCCTACGACGGACCGCGCCTGCGAACGACGCTCGCCGACGGCCGCCGCGCCCTCACCCCGATGGCGCTGGTCATCGCCGCGATCCTCGCCACCGACATCGTCTTCGCCATCGACTCGGTCCCGGCGGTCTTCGGCATCACCGAGGACGCCTACCTCGTCTTCGCGACCAACGCCTACGCCCTGCTCGGACTGCGGGCCCTCTACTTTGTCCTCGCCGGCGCCCTGGCCTCGCTGGCCCACCTCGGACACGGGCTGGCGCTCATTCTCGGCTTCATCGGCGTCAAGCTCGTCCTGCACTGGGCTCACGGCATCTGGACCTGGGTTCCCGAGATCCCGACGCTCGTCTCGCTCGGGGTGATCGTGGCGATCCTCGGCACGGTGACGACGACCAGCCTGATTGCCGCACGACGGACCCGGTATGCCGCGGCCGATCCCCCCGCAGCGCCTCCGGCATCGCCCTGACCCAACCCGGGTCCGACCCGGGAACCGACCCGGAGCGGCCGGTGGGCGGCGGGCGGAAGGTGAGCGGGCGGCATACCCTGTCGTGCATGTCGAGCACCCCCTCAGCCGTCCCGCCCTCGGTCCGTGCCGCGAGCGAGTGGGCCTGGCGCCTGCTGGCCATCGCCGGGGCGGTGGTGGCGTTGGCCTACCTGCTCGGGTTCGTCAGCGAGGCGGTCATCCCGGTCGTGGTGGCGACCCTGCTCGCCGCGCTCTTGCACCCGATCAACGAGTGGCTGCGAGCGCGCCTGGGGCACAAGGGTCTGGCCGCCGGGATCACTCTGCTCGGCACAATACTCGTCATCGGCCTGTTGCTCTTGCTCATCGGTAGCCAAGTCACCGGAGGCTTCGCCCAGATGGCCGGGCAGGTCGGGGAGGGAATCGGCCGGATCAAGTCCTGGCTGCAAGGCACGTTCCAGATCAGTGACAGTCAGTTCACCCAGTACCTCGAGGACGCCAAGGACGCCCTGTCGTCCAACGAGGGGCTGCGGGCCGGGCTGGCCAAGGCCGGCCTCGGCGCCTCACACGTCGTCGCGGGCCTGTTCATCAGCCTGTTCGCGCTGTTCTTCTTCCTCTACGAGGGTGACCGGATCTGGGCGTGGGTCGTGCGGCTGTTCCCGAGGGCGGCCCGCTCACGAGTGGACTCGGCCGGTCACGTCGCCTGGGGTCAACTCACCGCGTTCACTCGGGCGACCATCCTCGTCGCGCTGGTCGACGCGGTCGGGATCACCGTCGTCGCCCTCGTGCTGCGCGTGCCGTTCGCTCCGGCCATCGGCGCGCTGGTCTTCCTCGGCGCGTTCATCCCGATCGTCGGCGCGCTCGTCTCCGGGATGGTCGCGGTCCTGTTGGCTCTCGTCGCCCACGGACCCGTCGTCGCCCTGCTCATGCTCGCCGGGGTGGTGGCCGTCCAGCAGATCGAGTCGCACGTCCTGCAGCCCTTCCTGCTCGGCCGGGCGGTCAGCGTCCACCCACTGGCGGTCATCCTGGCCATCACGGCGGGTGTGGTCATCGCCGGCATCGTTGGGGCACTCGTTGCCGTGCCGGTCGCCGCGGTGATCAACGGGGTCGTCAAGCATCTCTCCGCGACAGGGTCCGAACCGGAAACCTCGGGCACCGCGGTCAACTCGCCGGCCTCCCCGAATCCGGACAGTGACGACGAGCGCTCCGCTCGGTCAGCGCCGCAGGGCTGACTGACCCAAGCGGTCAGTCGCCGACGGCACGCAACGCGGGTTCCGCGGCGGCGACGGCCGGCTGGGCCGGCTCCGGCACCGGAGTGACCTCGGCCGGTTCGGGTTGCGGGTGCTCGGCCCGCGCCTTGAGCGTGTATGTCGGCTGCGGCACCGCGACCGGGCGCCAGGTCCCGTTCCCACCGTATGCCGCGTATGCCGCGCGCCGCGAGCCCCGCTCCCCCGCCGGTTCGTCGCCCTGTGCCACGGGCTGCTCAGCCGTCCGGGGCTCGGGTCCGGATCCGGCCGGCTCGGCGACCGAGGTGGGCTCAGGGGCACTGGGCTTTGCGGCGGTGGGCTTTGCAGCGGTGGGCTCGGCGGCAGTGGCCGCTTCGGTGGTTGCCGACGCTTCGGCGGTCCCCGAGATGGCTGCCGGAACGACCGCTCGCGCCGGCACCGGACGGTCGCCGGCCCGGCGGGCAGCCACCGACGAGGCAACCTCGCGGGGTGCGGGCATCGAGCGGGCCGACGCGGCCAGCGAGCGCTCGACCCGGCGGAGCGTGCGCTCGTGGACGGCGGCATACCGGAGCATGACCAAGCCGCCGACCAGCGCGACGAGAGCGACGGGCACCGAGGTCCACTTGAGGACCGACAGCGCGGAAAGGACCATCGTCACCGGGACGAGAGCGACGAGGGTTAGGAAGGCGATCCCGCGAATCCGACGGCCCCACCGGGCCGGCCGACTGCCCAGGGACCGATGGCGGGGGGCGGACCGAGGGCCCACTGGACGGGGCCGGAAGCCGGCACCGGCGACCGGGGCACCCGCAACCGGGACGGCACCGGCGGCCGACGCGGCACCGGCGGCCGACGCGGCACCGGCGGCCGACGGGGCAGCGGCGGTCGACGGGGCAGCGGCGGTCGACGAACGGGCCACCAACGGCGACGGGCTCACCGCTGCACCGGAGCGAACGCCGAGCGGCGGCCTCGGCTCGGCGGCCGGGTGCACGGGGGTGCGCTCGAGCAGGCGGATCGCGGCACTGAATCGGTCCACCGACCGGGCCGTGGCCAGGGCTTCCCGGCGACGCACCCAGTGCTGGACGAGGAAGGCAGCCCAGATCGCGACGATGGCGACGAAGATCAGGGACGAGGGCTGCACGCGACTACGGTAGGGACCGCCGGGGGCACCCCGACGGACCTGGCCCGGTGTGTCGCAGATGAGGCGGATGTGACGGGTGTGAAGCGCCCGGTTCGGTCACGAACGGGGCCGCCACCGCTGGATCGTGGGTCCGACCAACTCCTCCGCGGTGAGCGCGAAACACCGGTGGTCGCGCCAGTCGCCCTCGATGTGCAGATAGCGCCGGCGCACCCCTTCCTCGCGGAACCGCAGGTGGGCAACTACCGCGAGGGAGGCCTCGTTCTCGGGTCGAATGTTCACCTCGACCCGGTGCAGACCGAGCGGCCCGAGCGCGTGGTCGACGAGAGCGGCCAGGGCCCGGGTGGCCACCCCCTGACCGGCAAATCGCTCACCCACCCAGTAGCCCGCCGCCCCGGACATGAGCGACCCGCGGATCACCCCGAACAGGTGCACCTGTCCGGCCAACTCACCGCCGACCTCCACCGCGAACGGCACGATCGTGCCGAGCCGGGCGTCCCGATTGAGTGATCGGACGTAGCCGGGGAAGGTGCTGCGCGCGGCCACCCCGTCCGGCGGGGTCGGCTCCCACCGGGCCAGGTATGCCGCGTTCTCCCGGCGCAGTTCCTCCCAGGCGCGCTGGTCCCGCCGGACCAACGGCCGCAGCACGAGGGCCGGATCGTGTCCGTCGCTCACCTCGAGGCTGACCGGCCACCGCAGGACGCTCATCTCGGCGGCACCTCGTGGTCCGCTCCCCCGAGTTGGTCGACGACGTGGGCGAGGATCGGCTCGAGCACCTCCAAGGCGTCGAGGACCCCGCCCCGAGACCCCGGCAGGTTGACGATGAGGGTGGAGCCGCTGATCCCGGCGACGGCGCGGGTGATCGCCGCGAGCGGCTGGCCCTTGGCGATGCCGACGGCACGGATGAGTTCGGGTATGCCGGGCAGCTCGCGATCGAGCAGCGGCTGGGTCAGCTCCGGGGTCCGGTCACTCGGCGAGATCCCCGTCCCACCGGTCGTCAGCACGACGTCGGGGCGTTCGGCCAGGGCCGCCGCCAGCGCCTCGGCCACCGGCTGGCCGTCGGCGACGACGACGGGACCGCGCACGGCATACCCCCAGGTGGTGAGGGCTTCGGCGATGAGCGGTCCGGTGCGGTCCTCGTAGGTGCCGTCCGCCGCGCGGGTGGAGGCGACGACGACCACGGCCCGGCGGCCCGGCGCGGCGGTCACGACGGCGGCTCCCGCCAGTCGCCGGAACGCCCCCCGGACTTGGCGGTGACCCGGATGTCGGTGATCCGGGCATGCCGGTCGACCGCCTTGATCATGTCGACGAGGGCGAGCGCGGCGACGCTCACCGCGGTGAGCGCCTCCATCTCGATGCCGGTCCGGTCGGCGGTGCGGACCGTGGCCGAGATGGCCACGCCGGCGTCGTCGACCTCGAGTTCGACGGTGGCGGCGTGCACGGCGACCGGGTGGGCCAACGGGATGAGATCCGGGGTCTTCTTGACCGCTTGCAGACCGGCGATCCGGGCCACCGCGAGGGCATCACCCTTGGGAACGGCGCCCGAGCGAAGGGCCGCCACGGCGGACGCGGACACCTGGACCCGGCCGGCCGCGCTGGCTTCCCGGACGGTGACCGGCTTGCCGCTCACGTCGACCATGTGCGCGCTGCCATCGGCCCGGACGTGGGTGAGGCCCCTTGGGCTGCCGGTCGCCGCGGCGGCACTCCCGCTGCTCGGCGCCGTCATAGGACGATGCTCTCGACCTCGTCGCCGGGCTGCAAGAGGGTGGCCTCGGCCGGGACGAGCAGCAGGGCGTCGGCGGCGGCCAGGTCGGCGACGAAGTGTGAGCCCTGACCGGACACCGGCGTGGCGAGCGGGCGACCGCGTGAGGGATCGGCGGCGAGGGTGGCCCGGGCGAACTGCATCCGGCCGGCCGGGGATCGCAGGGCGGCGGCGAGCCGGACCCTGGTGGTCGGCGGCACCGCCGGCTCCAGACCCATCAACCGACGCAAGACCGGCCGCACGAACGCCTCGAAGGACACGAAGGCGGACACCGGATTGCCGGGCAGCCCGAAGAACGGCACGGTCGTTCCGTCGGCCGACCGCAGCGCCCCGAACCCTTGGGGTTTGCCCGGTTGCATCGCGACCGTGACGAAGTCGACCTCGCCCCGCTCGCGCAGCACCGCCTTGACGACGTCGTGCACGCCCATGCTCACGCCGCCCGAGGTGATCACGAGGTCGGTCTCGCCGGCCAGCCGGTCGAGCAGGTCGCGCACCTCGGCCGGGTGGTCACCGATGCTCCCCCGGTATGCCGCGCACCCCCCGGCCGCCTCGACCGCCGCGGCCAGCAGATGGCTGTTGGAGTCGTGGATCCGGCCCGGCGACACTGGTTCGCCCGGGGGGATCAGCTCGGCTCCGGTGGAGACGACGGCGACTCGGGGCCGGGGGTGCACGAGGACCTCGGCGTGGCCGGCCGCGGCGAGCAGGCCCAGGTGCCGCGCGGTGAGCATGGTTCCGGCGGCCAGGACGGGAGCACCGGCGGGCAGATCCTCACCGCGGCGGCGGATCGAGGTGCCGACCGGTGTCGCGACCAAGACCGAGACGAGCGGCATACCGGCGTCGGTGTCCTCGACCTTGACGACGGTGTCCGGGCCGTCCGGCAGCATCGCTCCGGTCATGATCCGGGCCGCCTCGCCCCGCCCGATCGGCCGGTCTGGGGCGTCCCCGGCGGCGAGGTCGGCCACCACTGGCAGCCGGATCGGCGCGGTCGCGCTCGCACCGGTGAGATCGGCGGCGTGCACGGCATAGCCGTCCATCGCGGAATTGTCGAAGCCGGGCAGGTCGACCCGGCAGGCGAGCTCCGCGGCGGCGACCAGGCCGAGGGCCTCGTCCAGGGGGAGCAGGACCGGCGGCAGTGGCCGCACGTCGGCGAGGACGGCGGCCAGGTGCTCGGCGACGGTCCGGTCAGCCATCGGGGCTGCCCGGGGCCGCGGGGCCGGACTCGGCACGGGTCCCGAGCACGGCTCCGTCCGGGACCGCGACGGGACCCTCGATCAGCACGTCGCCCCGGCAGACCACCCCGGCGCCGAAGCTGACGTCGCCCCGAACCCGCAAGGAGTCGCAGTCCCGCAGCGAGGGCACCCCGTGGGCGAACCGGCGCTCGAAGTCGGCCATGAGGGCGAACTCACCGGAGAGCTCGACGAGCGGGTCGGGACGCTCGCCCGTCGCGGCGACCCGCCAGTCCGGCTCGAAGCGGAACAGGTCCGAACGCACCAGGGCAAGTTCGTTCGTCGTCTTCACCGGTCGGAACCGGCTGCGTGGCACGTGCATCGCCCGGGACCCTTCGATGGCCTCGATCGCGGTGCCCATGGCGCTCTCGATCTGGATGACCGGCGTCGAGGACGGGTCGGTCGGGTCGACGGGCTTGCGGTTGACGATGATCGGCAGGCCGAGCACGCCGTCGCGCTCCTCGATCATCCGGGCGATGACGTCGAGATCCACCCAGAGGTTGTTGGCGTGGAAGGTCGAGTGCCGGGTCTCGTCGGCGAAGTAGTGCTCCTCGCCGGGGACGACCATCGCGTTGTCGCGCAACACGATCCGTCCGTCGGCCAGGCGACGGGCCAGGTGACCCCCCTTGCGGTCGTTGACCGTTCGGGTGCACACCTCGGCGAGATAGGGAACCCGTTCGCGCAACATCCAGACGGCGATGTCGGGGTCGCAGGTGGCGCCCAGGTTGTCGGCATTGGACAGGAAGGCGTAGCGGATCCCCATCGCGCGCAGGCTGGCCAGCAGCCCGGTGCGGGCCAGCGACAGATAGACGTCGCCGTGTCCGGGCGGGCACCACTCCAACTCGGGGTCGGCCGGCCAGTCGACCGGGGCAAGGTCCTCGGCGCGCAGCTTCGGCTCGGCCCCCTGCAGGAACCCCAGCGGCAGCCCCTCGACCGCCAACTCCGGGTATGCCGCGAGGATCGCCTCGGTCTCCTCGACGGTGCGGAAGGAGTTCATGAAGATGACCGGCAGCGGCGCGGCATACCGGTCCCGCAGGGCCAGCACTTGGCGGGCGATGACGTCGAGGAAGGACATCCCGTCGCGGACCGAGAGCGCCGACTTCGGGCCGGACAGGCCCATGCTCGTGCCCAGCCCGCCGTTGAGTTTGATGACCGCGACCTGACTCAGCGCGGCGGCCCGCTCGGCCTCGCTCGCCTCGATGGCGTCCAGCCGGGGCACGTCCACGAGCGGCGCGATCGAGTCCTCCGGGATGGTCCCCTGCGCCCCGGACTCCACCTGCCGGTAGTAGTCAGTGAAGACCGCCACCTGCTGTTCGGTCAGGCCCCGCCGGCGCATTCGCCGGATCGCCTCGGCCAGCCCGGGCTTACTCACCGCGCACTCCTGTCGTGTCGAGGGACCTACCCCCACCATCGGTTCGACCGCGCCAGCCTAGCCGTCCGGCCGGGCCTCGCATGTGCCCCATGAGTGGGTGGACACCCCGGCCGCGAAGGCGGCCCTGCGGACGCCGGCGCGGCAGGATCGGTATGCCGCGTCGCGGCATACCGGGCGCTGCCGGAGCGATTCCCGTCGAGGCGCACGACCGGCCGGTGGATGCGGCGCTCACCCCCGGCACCGGGCTCATCCGGTGGGGGTGAGCAGGAGTTCCTCGCGCTTGGCCGAACCGACTGCGGCCTCCGAGAACGGCCACGGGAAACTGCCCCCACCGGCCCAGGCGTCGAGTTGGTCGGCGTAGTTCGGGTGATAGGGGTGACCACTCTGGCCGGTCTGGTTGACCCAGCTCGAGGCGTCCAGGTCGGCCAGGTCGACGACCATCCGCATCGACGGCGCCCACGTGACGGCGAAGCCCTCCGAGGCGTTCCAGCCGTTGGCCGCGACGACCGCCGACCCGCCGGGCAGCGCGAACGGGCCGCGGTTGACCATGGCCCGGACCGGGCCGGCGAAGCTGTCCGTGCCGACGGCGCGGTGGCGCAGGGTGAGGGTGTGCACGCGCCCCCAGGACCAACCCTCCACGTCCGAGCCGAGCGTCTTGGTCAGGGCCAGCCGGGCCTGGACGAGGGATTGGCGCAGCACCTCGTCACGGCTCTCGAGGATCGACGGGGTGCGCTTGTCGTCCCACCACGGGTTGGTCTTGTCGCGCAGCAGGTTCGCCACGACGAGCCGCCACCGGGCCCCGCCATCGGCGCGCAGGTCGGCCGGTAGCTGGTCGTCGAAGGTGGACGCGAGCAGCTTGGTCCAGACGGCGTAGAAGTAGGCCGCGGCGGCCGAGGCCTGCGACTGGTCGGCCGGGGTGCTGAAGTCCCAGTCGCGCAACAGGGCCTGCGCCGAGGCGGTGAACGGGTCGTCGGAGAGGTCAACCTCCAGCAGCGCCGGGACGAGCTGTCGTGCGAAGCCGTCGGTGAGATCGCCCTGGATAGCGGCCAGCTCGGCGACGGTGAGGGTGCCGGGCTTGGCCGCCTCGATCCGCTCGCGGATCCGGCGGCTGCGCCACCCGGCGTCCCAGTCATTGGTGAGGAAGGGGGCTGTCGAGTCGGTGACCCGCTGGTTGGCCGCGACGACGAAGCCACTCGTGGGGTTGACCACCCACGGCATCGTGTCGAAGGGCACCCAGCCGTCCCAGTCGAAGTGCGACACCCAGCCCGGCGTGGGCAGGTATCCCGGGGGTAGCCCGGTCGTCGCGGAGCGGCGCACCGGGATGAGCCCGGGCGCTTGGTAGCCGATGTTGCCCGCGGTGTCGGCGAAGACGAGGTTCTGCGCCGGCACGGTGAGCAGTCGGGCTGCGTTGCGGAAGGAGGCGACATCGGTCGCGGCGTCCATGGCGAAGATGGCGTCGGCGCTCGTCGAGGGCACCAGGCCGGTCCAAGCGAGGGACACGGCATACGTCTCGATCGCGGTGGAGGCCCCGAGCAGGGGGGCCTTGCCCACCTCGGCGACGCCGGGGAAGACGTCGCTGACGATCGGGCCGTGTCCGGTCCGTCGGACGGTCAACGAGACGTCCGCACCGCCGCGGACCTTGATCGTCTCGACGCTCACCTGGAAGGGGACGTCGCGGCCGTCGATCTGGTATGCCGTGTCACGCACCCGCTCGAGGTAGAAGTCGGTGACGTCCGGGCCGAGGTTGCTCATCCCCCAGGCGAGCGAGGCGGTGTGCCCCATGATGATCCCGGGGACGCCGGCCAGAGCGAAACCGCTGACGTTGAACGGGCATTCCGGGCTCACCGTGCGGCACCGCAGGGTCGCCTGGCTCCAGATGCCGGGAATGGCCACGCCGAGATGCGGGTCGTTGGCCAGCATCGGCTTGCCGGTGGCGGTCCGGCTGGGTCCGACGACCCAGGCGTTCGAGCCGACCCCCTCGCCGCGGCCGACGAGCGGGACCACCGACTCGAGCAGGGCCGAGGCCCGGACCATCGCCTCGACGGCCGCTGGATCGGTGAGCTGTGGCGCGGTCATCTGCGACGCGGTGAGCTGCGGGTCGCCGGCCGGTTCTGCGACGGACACGACCGCGTCAGTGGTCACGTCGGCGGTCACGTCAGTGGTCAAGGCCGCAGGGACCAGGACGCGGGCCCGGGTCATCCCCGGCGACCAGTCCTCGGCGGACAGGATCGGGGGGTGATCGGCCGAGGGATACGGCGGGTAGATGACGTCGACGAGGCCGGCGCCCAGGCTGGCCGTCAGCCGGCCGCGGGCGAGCTCGTCGTTGAAGTTGCCACGCAGGTCATAGGCCATCGCCTTGAGCCAGACGAGCGAGTCGACGGCCGTCCACTGGTCGACCCGATAGTCGGGCAGGCCCCCTGCCAGCAGCGGGTATTCGATCGCCACGTTGGCGGGGTCGCCGGCCTTGGCCAGGTAGTCGTTGACCCCGTCGGCATAGGCCCCGAGATAGCGGCGGGTCGTCGGGGTGAGCGCGGGCAGCTCCTCCTCGGCGATTTTGCGCCAACCCATCGTGCGGATCGCCTTGTCGCTGGCCAGACCGGGCGCGCCGATGAGCTCGGCCAGCCGCCCCGAGGCGATGTGCCGGCGCAGGTCCATCTCGAAGAAGCGGTCCTGGGCCGAGACGAAGCCCTGGGCCCGGAAGAGGTCGACCGGGTTGTCCGCGAGGATCGTCGGTATGCCGCGCTCGTCGCGGACCACCGACACCGGACCACCGAGCCCCTCCAGGCCGATCGACCCCGTGGTCTGCGGCCAGGACCGCCGCACGGCGGAGGTGGTGAAGCCAGCACCGGCGACCAACGCCACGACGAGGAGGGCTCCCGCCCACAACCCGGCTCGCCGGAACACCTTGGCACGCGTCACCCTGCGAGAC
>CAZNLX010000022.1:0-15649 GCA_964573925.1 uncultured Intrasporangiaceae bacterium | reverse complement strand
CATCGAGCACGCCGGCGAGCTGGCCCACGACAACCGCGACAAGGTCACCACGCTCCTGGACAAGGCCGGCACGGCCATCGACCAGCGCACCGAGGGCAAGTACCACGACACCGTCGGCAAGGTCCGCGCCCAGGTCGTCACCGGCGTGGACAAGCTCGCCACCAAGCGTCCGGCCAAGCACCACACGCCGTTCGACACGGCTGAGTCTGAGTCGCCTGCCGCTCCCGGGGCCGCCGAGCCGTCCACGACCCCGCAGGACGCCCCCACCTCATGGGCGTCGCACACCGACCAGGCCTGACCCGCTCGTTGCCCTTCGCGGGTCCAGTGAGTGTGGTCGACCGCGGGCCGTGACCCGCGTTCGACCACACGCCCGCCCGCCCGGAGCGGCTTCCACCGCAGCCGGTATGCCGGGTGCCTGCCGTCCGCTCCCTCCGCGCGGACGGTGAGCCACCCGGCATACCGGCTGTTAGCGTCTGGCCATGACCGACGCCCGCAACCTCGTCACCGTCCAGCGCCTCATCCCCGCGCCGGCGGCGGCCATCTTCGACCTGCTCGCCGACCCGTCCCGGCACGCCGAGATCGACGGTTCGGGCACCGTGGTCGCCCCGCGCAGCGCCGGGTCGCGGCGGCTGGGACTCGGCGACCAGTTCGGGATGTCGATGAGGATGGGCGTGGGCTACTCGACGCGCAATGTCGTCGTCGAGTTCGAGCCGGACCGGCTCATCGCGTGGAAGACCCTCGCCGCCGAACCGCTGGACAAGATCGTCACCGGACGGCTCTGGCGCTACGAGCTCGAACCGGTCGACGGTGGCACCATCGTCCGGGAGACCTGGGACATCTCTCGGGAGGCACCCCTGTCGCGGCCGTTGGTGCGCCGGTTCATGAAGGCGCAGACCCGCATGAACATGACCCGCACGTTGGAGCGGATCGAGTCCGTGGTCACCGCCGCGGGCCTAGGCTTCGCCTGACTGACGCCGCCGACACCGCCGACGCTGCCGCGCCGCCGAGGTCGTCGGTCTCCGAGGTCGCCGAGCGGGAGGGCGTATGCACGATCAGCGCGCGATCATCCTCGCCCGGGTGCGCCGCGCCCTGGCTGAGCGGATCACTCCCGCCCGAGCTGCCGTCGTGGGGCCGCTGGAGGTTGCAGCCTGGGCGGTCACCGAGCCGGACGGCATACCGGGGCAGGGCGAGCCGGTCCCGGTCGCCGAGGGCCTCGCCGCGGACTATCAGCCCTTCTCGGTCGGTATGCCGTGGGGTCCCCCCTGGGGGACGACCTGGTTCCGGTTCACCGCGACCGTGCCCCGCGAGCTGCGGGGGCAATCGCTCGAGGCCGTCATCGACCTCGGCTGGACCAGTGGCGCGGTTGGCGGGCAGGCCGAGGGGCTCGTGGTCGACACGTCCGGCCGGATCGTCAAGGGCCTGCACCCCCGCAACGCCCACGTTCCGGTGAAGTCGGGCGGCGGCAAGGCCAAGGACAAGGGCAAGGACAAGGGCAAGGGCCGGATTGAGGTCCAGGGCAAAGGCAAGGTCCAGTTCTACGTCGAGGCCGCTGCCAACCCCGAGGTGCTCCGGTCGCGCTCCTTCGCCCCGACCGCGTTGGGCCGCAAGGCGACCGCCGGCAGCGAGCCGATCTATCGCTTGGCCCGGGCCGACCTGGTCCGTCCGGACCGGCAGGTCACCGAGCTGATCGCCGACATCGTCGCCCTCCTCGGCCTCGCCGAGGTGCTGCCCGAAAGCTCCACCCGCACCTGGTCGATCCTGCGGGCGCTCGACGAGGCCGTCGACGCACTCGACCTGGCCGACGTTCCGGCCACCGCGGCCGAGGCCCGCGCCCGGCTCGCGCCGGTGCTCGCTGTCCGGGCCGCCGAAGGAACCCACACGATCAGCGCGGTCGGGCACGCCCATATCGACTCAGCCTGGCTCTGGCCGATCCGGGAAACCCGCCGCAAGGTTGCGCGGACCGTCGCCGACGTCCTGCACCTGGCCGAGTCCCGGCCTGGCCTCGTCTTCGCTCTGCCGGCCGCGCAGCACGGCGCCTGGCTCGCCGAGGACCACCCGGAGCTGTTCGCCCGGCTGCGGCGCGCCGTCGCGGCGGGCACGGTGGTCCCGGTCGGCGGGATGTGGGTCGAGCCCGACGGCAATCTGCTCTCCGGAGAGTCGGTATGCCGCCAGCTCGCCCTGGGTGCCCGATGGTTCCGGGACGAGCTGGGTCACCGCTGCGAGGAGATGTGGCTGCCCGACTCGTTCGGCTACTCGGCGGCGCTGCCGCAGCTCGCGCGGCTGGCCGGGCTGAGGTGGATGCTCACCCAGAAGATCTCCTGGAACGAGGTCGACCGATTCCCGCACCATTCCTTCCTCTGGGAGGGCATCGACGGAACCCGCATTTTCACCCATTTTCCTCCGGCGGATACCTATTCGTCCGATATGTCGGCCGCTGATCTTGCCCGGGCCGAGCGGGGCTTTGCCGACAAGGGCCGGGCCGGCGGCTCATTGCTGCCGTTTGGTTACGGCGACGGCGGCGGTGGGCCGACCCGCGAGATGCTCGCCCAGATCGACCGGGTCGCCGATCTCGACGGGTCGCCGCGGGTGCTCGTCGAGGCACCGGCAGCCTTCTTCGCCCGGGCCGAGGCGACCCACGTGGACCCCTCGGTCTGGGTCGGCGAGCTCTATCTCGAACGGCATCGGGGGACCTTCACCACACAGGCCCGCACCAAGGCGGGCAACCGGCGCTGTGAAGCGCTGTTGCGGGAAGCCGGGATCTGGTGGGCCAGCGTCGCCCTGCGTGGGTTGGGCGACTATCCGCACGAGCGCCTCGATGCGCTGTGGCGGCAGGTCCTGCTCGGCCAATTCCACGACATCCTGCCCGGGTCATCGATCGGTTGGGTGCACGACGAGATCGAGCGGACCCACGCGGCCCTCGCCGTCGAGCTGGAGGACCTGGTCACCGAGGCGCTGGACCGGCTGGCCGGGTCCGAGGGCCCGGAGCCCGTCAACGTGGACCCTGTCGACCCGCAGCCTGTCCACCTGGAGCCCGAGGACCGGGTCGCCTTCTTCGCCGACCCCTGCGCCGGCACCGGGCGCGCGTTGGGGGGCACGGCATACCCCGCAGATCCGGTCGATTCGGCGGACTGCGCACCGGTGCGCGTCCTGGCGATCGGGACCACCGCGATCCTGGACAACGGACGGCTGCGGGTCGCGGTGGACGTGCACGGGCTCGTCACGTCGCTCGTCGATCAGGCCGCAGATCGGGAGCTCATCCCGCCGGGGTCGGTCGGCAACCTTCTGCAGACCCATCCGGACTACCCGAACGCCTGGGACGCCTGGGACCTGGACCCGTTCTACCGCAACGTGATTCGTGACATCACCGAGGTCGACGACCTGTCCGTGCAGAGCCTTGAGGATGGCCGGGCCCAACTGCGGGTGGTCCGCACGTTCGGGCGGGGCTCGAGTGCGACGCAGACCCTCACGCTGGCGCCCGGGGCGGGCCACCTCGACATCGAGGTCGAGGTTGACTGGCAGGAGCGGGACACCGTCCTCAAGCTGGCCTGGCCGGTGGACGTGCACACCGACGTGGCCCGTTTCGAGACCCAGTTCGGACACGTCGCCCGGCCCATCCACGAGAACACCACGTGGGATCGCTACCGCTTCGAGGTCCCGGCCCTGCGTTGGGTGCACGTCGGCGAACCGGGCTACGGGGTGGGGATCGCCAACAGCCGCACCTACGGCTGGGACGTCAGCCGGCACGCCCGCCCGGGCGGGGCCACCTTTGCGACTGTCCGGGCCAGCCTGTTGCGTGGCCCCCGATTCCCGGACCCGGACGCGGACCTGGGCCGGCACCGGTTTGGCTTCCGGATCGTCCCCGGCGACATCGCGGCAGCCGTCGCGGCCGGGTATGCCGTCGCTCATCCGCCGCGGCTGCGCCCCGGTCGGGCGGGGCGGCATACCGTGCCCGTGGTCGCGGTCGAAGGCGCGATCGTGGAGAGCCTGGCCCTGGCCGAGGACCGCAGCGGTGCACTCGTCGTGCGCCTCTACGAGTCCTTGGGCCGCCGGGTCCGCGGGTCGCTGACGGTGGCCGCGGACCTTCCGCTGGAGCCGGCTGCCGCCGTCGAGGTCGATCTCCACGAGCGGCCGCTCGCGCCGGACCGAGAGGCACGGGTGCTGTCCGGGGTCGACGAGGACGGCACGCTCCGGCTCCTGCTGCGGCCCTTCCAGGTGTCGACGATCAAAATCCCTACCAAATCATGAACAATTGACGACCAATGACCGGACGCGCACCCCTTACCGTGTTCCCATGTCGACCGCGCCACCGGAACAGTCGCGGTTGACCTCCCCGTGGCAGTCCCGGCCGTTCGCCCTGCTGACCACCGGGTCGATGATCGGCTCCTTCGGCGGGGCACTCACTCCGGTCGCCATTGCCTTCGCGGTCCTGTCCCTCGGGGGCGGAGCCACTGAGCTGGGCCTGGTCGTCGCGGCATACGCGGTCGCCGAGATCGCCACCCTGCTGCTCGGCGGAGTGCTGGGCGACCGGCTGCCTCGGGCCGCCGTCGTCCAAGGCTCGGCCCTGGCCTCGGGGGCGATCCAGATCGTCCTGGGCCTCAGCCTCATCCAGGGCTGGTCGAGCCTGGGTTTGGTGGCCCTGATGAGCGCCGCCACCGGCATGGTCGGGTCGCTGTCGATCCCCAGCGCCTCGGCGATGACCCAACAGAGCGTCCCGGGCTACCTGTTGCGCCGAGCCATCGTCATCCGCCGGTTCTCCACGAACACCGCCACCGTCATCGGCTCCGGCGCGGGGGGCATGCTCGTCGCGGCCGTCGGACCCGGTTGGGCCATCCTCATCGACGGGATCACCTACCTGGTCTCGGCGGCCCTGCTCACCTTCGTCAGGCTGCCGCGGCCGGGGGCCGAGAAGGGCCACTCGCTGCTCGCCGATGCCGTCATCGGCGCACGGGAGGTGCTGCGGCACACCTGGCTGTGGGTGCTCATTGGCGTCGCGCTCATCTATCACCTGTTCTACGCCAGCGCTCAGGGCGTGCTGGGGCCCATCGTCGTGCAGATGGGCTACGGGGAGGCCGCCTGGGGTTGGACGCTGGCCTCGGTGACCGTTGGTTTCATGGCTGCGGGACTGCTCACCCTGCGCTGGCTGCCGCGCCGGGCCCTCTTCGTCGGGACGGCCTTCCTCGTGCTGGCCGCCGGCTTCCCCGCCGCGCTGGCCGCCAACCTCAATCTGGGCCTGGTGCTGTTCGGCGCCTTCGTCCACGGCTTCGGCCTGGAGGTCTTCAGCGTCGCCTGGGATCTGTCCATCCAGGAGAACGTCGATCCCGACAAGCTCGCCCGGGTCTACGCCTTCGATGTCGTCGGCTCGTTCATCGCCCGCCCGCTCGGCCTGGCGATGACCGGTCCGGTTGCCGACGCGGTCGGCTACTCCACCTGGCTGTGGATCGTCGCGGGCGTCATTGTCGTCACGATCCTCGGGGCCCTGACCGTCCGGCCGATCCGCCAACTGGAACGCAAGCTCCCCCGCCGGACCAACGACCCGGAACCCGAACCGGCCAGCGGGTAGCGTCGGAGGATGGCTCTGGCGACCGAGGTCACCGACGACGAGGTGATCTTCCGGCTCGCCGACCCCGATCACGACCTGAGCGACGTGCGGCTCTGGCACGACCTCGACCTGACCGACGACTCCCATGACCTCGTCGCGGTGCCGGGCGGCTGGGAACTGCGGTGGCCGCACCCACCGGTCGACCGGATCGAGTATCAGTTCACCGCCGTGCACCCCGTCCTGGGCACCGACCGGGCCTTCCTCATCGACCCGCGCAATCCCTGGCGGGTCGAGGGGGCCTTCGGCACCCACTCCTGGCTACCGTTGCCCGGCTATCGCAGCCCCGGCTGGCTCGAGTTGCCGGCGATCGACGCCCACCGGGTCATCGCCACGGTGCCCTCGACCCCGGTCGGTGCGGTCGACACGATGACCTGGTCACCGGCCGACGCCCTCGCCGACGAACCGCTGCCGATGCTCGTGGCCCACGACGGACCCGAGTTGGACCGGTTCGCGCGGCTCACCCACCTCGTGGGAGCGCTCGTGGCCAGCGGCGCGCTCCCGCGGATGCGGGTCGTCCTGCTCGTCCCCGGCGAGCGCAATCCCCGGTATGCCGCGTCCGCGGCATACGCCGACGCCCTGGCCGAACACGTCGTCCCGGCGATGCTCCGGGCACACCCGAGCGAGCACCAGCCGGTCCTCGTCGGCCCCAGCCTCGGGGGCTTGGCCGCCCTGCACGCCGAGTGGACCCACCCGGGGACCTTCGGCGGCTTGGCGTTGCTGTCCGGCTCGTTCTTCACCCCGGAGCTGGACGGTCAGGAGAGCGGCTTCGAGTTCTGGGATCGGCTGGTGGGTTTCGTCGACACGGTGCGCAGCGGGCCGGCCCCCACCGGGCTGGCCACCGGGGGCATCGCCCTGGGCTGGGGGACCGCCGAGGAGAACCGGCACAACAACGCGCTCATGGCCGACCGGCTCACCGAGCTCGGACTGTCCGTGACGACCGCACAGGTCCGAGACGGGCACAACTACACCTGTTGGCGAGACCTGCTCGACCCACTGCTGCCCGGGCTGCTGGCCCGGGCGTGGAACGCTGCGACCTCCGGGAGGAACTGAGTGGACACCGCTCGCGTCGAGTTGTCGGCGCCCGGCTTCGACCGTCCGGGGACGGTGCTGCGCTACGGGCACTGGGGACGACCGGTCCTCGTCTTCCCGTGCGAGGCGGGCCGCGCCTGGGACTTCGCCGACCGGGGCATGCTCGCCGCGGTGGCGCCGCTGGTCGATGCCGGGCGGGTCAAGCTCTACTGCGTGGACTCCTTTGACGAGGCCACCTGGTCCAACCGGTCGTTGCCGATCGAGGACCGGGCTCGCTCCCACCTGGCCTACGAGTCGTGGATCACCGGGCCGGTGCTGGACTGGCTGCGGGCCGACTCGCCCGGGGCTGGCGACCCGGTGACCACAGGGGTGAGCATGGGTGCCTTCCACGCCGTCCAGTTCGCCCTGCGCCGGGCCGATCTGTTCCCGCAGGCGTTGGCCCTGTCCGGTTCCTACGACCCCTCGCTCTGGCACTCCTGGGGCGAACCGGGCGACGCGGCATACGCGACCAATCCCACCTGGTATGTGCCGAATCTGGGCGGGCCGCACCTCGATTGGTTGCGCTCGCGGCTGGACCTGCTGCTCGTGGTGGGGCGCGGCCCATTCGAGACCGAACCCACCCGGGCCCTGCCCACCACCCGCCACCTCGCCGGGCTCTTGCAGGGCAAGGGGATCCGTGCGCAACTCGACGAGTGGGGCGAGGACGTCGCGCACGACTGGCCGTGGTGGCAGCGTCAGCTCGCCCACCATCTGCCGCGCTTCTGCTGAGGCCGAGAGGGGCCGCAACCAGCCGTCCGCCCACAGTCCATGCGCGCGGCGTGACCTTGTTCCCAGACGTTCATTGACTCGCCTGTCATGCTGGGTAGTGCGGACACGAGCGGCCGCGTCATAAGGAGGGTCCCCGTGGACCTGTCGCACGTTCACCCGATCGGGCTCCTGCTCGGTGCCGAGGAGGACTGGCCTCAGGCGTTCGAGGCGATCCTGCGTCGGGTCGGTCCGATCCGGACCGCCGACGGGGTCACCCACACCTTCACCAGCGAGCGGCTGACCATCGAGCCATTCGAGCTCACCGACCCGGTGCGCTCCGAACTGGTCATCGACCGGCTGGCGCACTGGTACTACCACCCCCGCGAGTGGCTCAAGAAGGCCTCCCTCGTCAACGGGACCTATCTGCTCAACAGCCCGTTCACCTTCCAGTCGATGGAGAAGCACAGCGCCTACTGCGCGATGATCCGGCTCGGACTGGACGTGCCGCGCACCGTGCTGGTGCCCTACAAGAACCCGGTCGACAACGACCGCTGGGCCCCGACGTCGGCGAAGTACAACCTCCCCTTCGACCTGTCCGCGCTCGCGGCCGAGTTGGGCTACCCGCTCTACATGAAGCCCTTCGACGGTGGCGGCTGGCGCGGGGTGAGCCGGATCGAGAACGAGACGGACCTGCATCGGGCCTATGACGAGTCCGGCGAGATGCTCATGCACCTGCAGGCCACGGTCGACTACGACACCTTCGCGCGGGCGCTGTCGGTCGGGCCGGAGACGATGGTCATGGACTTCCGTCCGGAGAAGCCCATGCACAGCCGGTATGTCGTCTCGCACGACTTCCTCTCACCCACCGCCGGGGACCGCACGGTCGCGATCAGCCGGGTGGTCAACGCCTTCTTCGGCTGGGAGTTCAACTCGGCAGAACTGCTGGTCAAGGGCGACGACGTCTATCCGATCGACTACGCCAACGCCTGCCCCGACGTCGCGGTGACCTCACTGCACTACTACTTCCCGTGGGCGATCAAGGCCCTGGTGCGCTGGTCGGTCTACTGCCTGGCGACCGGCCGCAAGACCAAGGTGGACCTGCAGACCGGGCGCTACTTCGCCATCGCCGACGACCCGGCCCTCGACGCGGACGCCAAGCTCGCGGCATACCTGGCGTTGGCGGACGAGTACTTCGAGACCGAGCGTTACCGCGAGTGGTGTGCGACCCACCTGTCGCACCTGGACGAGCAGGTCTTCGACTGGGTGACCTCGACCGACTTCGACCGGATGCTCAAGGAGACCGTGCGGGCGACCTATCCGGAGCACGAGCAGCACTCCTTCCTCGACCACTTCCACGGTCTGGTCGACCTGTGGGTCGTCGACGAGGGCGCCCGGCTGCGTGCCGAGGGTCGGCTGCTCTGAGGCCCGGGTCGCCGGCGGGCCCGCACGACGTCCCCGGATTCCGAGCCCGCCCGCGCGACACGTCTTCGGATTCGGTGTCATGAATCACGTCTGACTCCGTCTTGTGCATGACGCGCAGTGGTGCGCGGCGCATTGTGACGGAGGAGGCGAGGTTGACCATCGCACCTGACCAGCTTCGCGTGCCGGTGGCTCGGACACGTCGAGCCCGTCGTCAGTTGGACGAAGCCGCGGCCCATCTGGAGACCGCCGCCTTCGCTGCCCTGATGACCGGCTGCACCGAGGACCTCGCACGGATGGGTGCGTGCACCGACGCCCTCAGCGCCCTGCACGCCCTCGGCGCTCGATGTGAGGGACCTCTGGGCCCGATCAACGACTCGTCGGGCGCATTGATCGCCGCCGTGGCGACGCTGCGCGAGATCGACCCGGACGCCTTCGGCGGTTCGTATCACGCGGCCGTCGTCTGCCAGATCGCCGACGACCTGCAGCGCTGGAGCCCTGCCGGCTGACCAGGCAGGTCAGATGGCCAAGCCGGTCGGTTGGTGAGGCCGACGGCTGATGTGGCCGCGGTTGATCAGGCGAGTCAGGCTGGGCGGCCCCGGCCGAGGGCGATCGCGACCAATCCACCCAGCAGGGTGAGCACCGCGACGACGAGCGCCTGGACCAACCCGAAGAACTGCAGGAACATCGGCAGGGCCTCCGGCAGACTCCAGCCCACCGTCCACCCGTTCTGGATCACCCCGACGATGATCGGGCCGACCAGTGCCAGCCCCACGGCATACCCGACGCCGCCGAGCGTGCCGGCCAAGCCGCGACGCGCCGGTCGTTCCCCGGCAAGCGCCACCACCCAGGCCGCCAGAACCCCGAGGAGCGTCGCGGTCGCCGTCGCGAGCAGGACGTCGGTCGCGCTGGTCACCGAACTCATCGAGTAGGTCCGTCGCGCGAGGCCCCAGTAGTAGCCGTGAAAGACCAGCAGGTATGCCGCCGCGCCGGCCAGCGCCCACGGCACCCGCCGAGGGTTGCTCCGCCACCACACCGCCAGACCGGCCAGGAGCAGGACGAGCAGGCCCGCCCCGGGCCAGAGCCGCTGCCACCGTTCGGCCTGCAGGCGCTCCCCGCGCAGACCGGCGATGACCTCCTGCCCGGCCTTCGTCGGATCCGACCTGGTGAGTGCTCCGGTGAGCGCGCCGGAGTCCGCGCTGCGCGCGGAGGTGGAGCCGACGGCAGCGGCATACCGGGTCACCAGGTCCCGCTGCTGCTCGGCCTGCGCGCGGCGCAGCGGTTCGAGGGCGTCCGGGGGCAGGCTGAGCAGCGAGGTGAGGGCCTGGCCCTGAGCCGAGGCGGGCACCCGGGTGCCCAGCAGCACCGCCAGGGTGGGTGCGAGGTCGACCTGTGCCGCGTCGATGGCCATCGGGTCACGGGCGCCGGCCGGGCCGCCGCCGAGCGTCGCCCCGGGTCGCACTCCCGCGCCCGCGAGCACCAGCGGTGAGCGCACCACGATGTCCTCGGGCCCGCCGTGTCCGCCCTGGTCGAGGTGGCCATGGTCGGAGAAGACGACGAGGGTGTCCTGAGTGAGGTCGAGGGCACCGGCGATGGCCCGGAGCCGGGCGTCCGCCTTGCCCGCGGCGGTCCGGGTGGCCGGGCTCGCGCCGCCACCGCCGTAGTGGCCGGCGTGGTCGATCTCGTTGAGGTGCACGAGGACGAAATCGGCCTGCTCGCCCGCAATCATCCTCATCGCCGCGTCGGTGCTGGCCTGATCGGCGGCGTCGTTCTCCTCGTGGACGAAGAAGGACGTGGAGAGGTCGGCTCCCGGAATGAGCGGTGCGAACCAGTCGGTCCCGGACACCCCCGTCCACAGGCCCACGTCGCGGGCGGCGCGGAAGATGCTGTCCGTGGTCCAGGCGGGCGCGTCGGAGACGACCGGCGGGTTCATCGCCAGGCCACCGTTGACCTCGGGCCACGCCCCGGTCATGAGCACGGTCCAGCCGGGGACCGAGTAGGACGGGGTCCGCAACCCCATCGTCGCGCTCGCCCCCTTGGTGCGCAGCTCGGCAAGGAAAGGCATCGCCGTCGCGTCGGCCGCCGTGTCGACCCGCAGACCGTCGACGAGGACCGCGACGACCCGCCGCGAGGGGGCCGCGATGGGGCCGGCCGAGGGCAGGGCTGCGCCGGTCGCCGGGCTCGCCGCCACGGGTGAGCGATAGGCGTAGAGCGAACCCAACAACCCGGTCGCCCCGTGATAGGACACCCCGGCCACGACAAGACAGACGACTCCCGCAACGATCCGCCGTTCTGTCGCTCCCGCAGTCCCGACCAGTGCTGACATGCGGGTCAGTATGCCGCTGCGGCTCGGCGTTTCCTCGGTCCGGGTTACGCTCCGCCCATGTATGCCGCGCGCCGCACCCTCGTCGCGCTGCTCGGCGCCGCGGCCCTGGCCGCAGGCGGGGCGGTTCCGGCGGCGACCGCGGCACCCGTCGGGGTGGTCGAGGAGGAGGTCCGGGTGCCGGTCGGTGCCGAACCGAACGGCACCCAGGTGTCCCTCGACGCGAGCGTCCAGCGGCCGGAGGGGTCCGGGCCGTGGCCGGCCGTCCTGCTCGCCCACGGATTCGGTGGGAGCAAGGCCGACCTCGCCGAACGGGGCCGGGAGCTGGCGGCCCGCGGCTACCTCGTGCTGGGCTACACGGCCAGGGGCTTCGGGGCCTCGGGCGGGCGCATCCACATGGACGACCCGGCATACGAGGTGGCCGATGCGCGGGCCCTGGTCGACCTGCTGGCCGGGCGCGCCGACGTGCGGCAGGACGGGCCGGGGGACCCCAGGGTGGGGGTGCTCGGGGCCTCCTACGGCGGAGCCCTGGCGCTCATGCTCGGGTCGACCGATTCCAGGGTCGACAGTGTCATCGGAGTGGTCGCCTGGCACGACCTCGCGGACGCCCTCTTCCCGCAATTCGCGCTCGCCGCACGGGGGCCGGACGCGGGTCCGGCGGGGGTCCCCGATGCCGATGCGATGGCCAGTTCGGCGGCGGTGTCACGAGCCGCCGAGCCCGGGCCGCTCACGGCGCTGTGGACCTCCGGGTTCTTCGGAACGGTCCAGGCCGGAGCAGCCGGTGCGGCCGGTGCAGCCGGTGCGGCCGGCTCGCGGCCGGCGTCGGTGGCAGACCTGTTGTGCGGCCGGTTCGACGTCACGGTGTGCCGGCTCCTGCTGGAGGCCACCCGGACCGGGCGGCCCAGTGCCGAACTGCTCACCCTGTTGCGGGCGCACAGCCCCAAGCCGTTGCTCGGCGGGCTGCGCGCTCCGACGCTGCTCGTCCAGGGGCTGAACGACTCGTTGTTCGGCATCGAGCACGCCGACGCCACTGCACGGGCGATCGCCGGTCAGGTGCCGCGCCTCGCCGTCCGGTGGATGGACGGTGGGCACGGCGCGCAGTCCAGCACCCCCGAGGCCGACGAACAGGCCGTGCGAGATTGGCTCGACGAGACCCTGCGTCCCTCCGGGACCGCTGCTGCTTCGGGGACCGCGCCCGGCACGGCCGTCCCGGGCTTCGTCTACGCCGCCCCAGTGCCCCGGCGCCGCACGGTCGCCCCACTGCTGGCCACCGACGCCTACCCGGCGCGTGCCGAGTGGACCACGGTGGCGTTCACCTCCACGGCCGCCCAGCGGCTGGTCAACCCGCCCGGCGCCCAACCGGCCTCGGTGACCGCCATCCCGGCCGGCGGGAGGCTGGGGGGCGGCGCGGCGGCATACGCGCTGGCCGCTCTTCCGGGGCAGTCCGTCGCCTTCGACACGACTGTCTTCGCCGAGCGCACCACGATCGTCGGGGCGCCGCGGGTCACTCTGACGGTCACCTCGACGGGTCTCGAGTCCGTCCTCTTCCTCTCGCTCTGGCAGGTCACCGCGGATCAGGCCACCCTGCCGCGGCGGCTCGTCGCGCCTGTCCGAGCGCTCACCGTCCCGGGACGCCCCACCACGGTCGACGTCGCGCTCGCCCCCTCGACGTGGACGGTCGAGGCGGGGTCGACGCTGCGGCTGCTGGTCACCTCCACCGATTCCGCGTATGCCGCCCCGCGCGAGGCCCGGATCGACCTCGTCGCCGTCGAAGGCGGGGTGCTGCGGTTGCCCCGGGTGACCGGGACGGCACTGGCCGGGGACAGCGAGCTGGACACCGAGTCCCTCGGGGTCGGTGCCGCCATCGTGGTCCTTTTGCTCAGCATCGGCGGCGCCGCCCTCGGGCAGCGGGTGCGACGGCGCCGGATGCCGACCCGGGCCGACCTCGCGGACGTCCCACTCGTCATCGACGGACTGGTCAAGACCTATGCCGACGGCCACCGGGCCGTGGACGACGTCTCCTGGCGGGCCGAACGCGGCCAGATCGTCGGCCTGCTCGGGCCCAATGGGGCGGGCAAGACGACGACCCTGCGGATGGCGTTGGGGTTGATCCGCCCGGACTCCGGTGCGGTCTATTTCGGCGGGGAGCCGGTCCACCCGGGGGCACCGGCCCTGGCCGGGGTCGGTGCGCTCGTCGAAGGACCCGGCTTCCTGCCGCATCTCACCGGCCGGGAGAACCTGCACGCCTACTGGGCCGCCACCGGCCGGCCGGCGGCCGAGGCCCGGGTCGAGCAGGCCCTGGAGGTGGCCGCCCTCGGCGGGGCGATCGACCGGCCGGTCCGCTCCTACAGTCACGGCATGAAGCAGCGCCTCGGCATCGCCCAGGCCATGCTCGGCCTGCCCGACTTGCTCATCCTCGACGAGCCGACCAACGGCCTGGACCCGCCGCAGATCGCCGCGATGCGGCCCATCCTCCAGCGGTATGCCGCCGCCGGCCGCACCGTCGTGGTGTCCAGCCATCTGCTCGCCGAGGTCGAGCAGACCTGCTCCCATGTCGTCGTCATGCACGCCGGGCGGGTGGTGACCACCGGCCGGGTCGCCGACCTGCTGGCTTCCGGCGAGGTGGGCGCCGCCCACCTTGAGGACGTCTTCCTGCGGGTCATCGCCCAGGCCCAGACCCCGGGAGCCGCCGTCGCCACGGCCTCCGGCCAACCCTCGGACGAAGCGGCCGGCACCGACCGGCTCAGGCAGGTGCGCCCCCGATGACCCCGCTCTCCTTCGCCGCCGAGTTGCGCCGCCAGCTCGGTCGCCGGCGAACCTTCTGGGCCTTCGTCGTCCTGCTCGCCCTCCCGCTCATCCTCATCGGGGCCTTCGCGATCGGCCGGTCCACCGGACCACCCGGCGGGACCCGGCTGTCCGACCTGGCCCAGCAAGGCAGCGCCAACTTCACCGTCTTTGCCCTCTCGGCGGCCTCGGACTTCCTGCTCGTCGTGCTTGCCGCCCTCTTCGCCGGCGACGCGGTGCCCGCCGAGGCGTCCTGGTCGACGTTGCGCTACCTCTTGGTCGCCCCGGTGCCCCGGATCCGGCTGTTGTCGAGCAAGTGGCTCGTCGCGGTGGCCAGCTTGGCCACCGCCCTCGTCGCCTATGTCGGTTGGGCAGTCCTGGTCGGCGGCATCGCCTACGGCTGGGCGCCGTTCACCAATCCCGCCGGTGGTCTGCTCGAGTGGGGCAACCTCGGGCCACGGCTGGCCGTGGCGGCGGCATACCTGTTCGTGTCGCTGCTGCAGGTGGCCGGGCTGGCCTTCCTGCTCGGGGTGCGCACCGACGCGCCGCTGGGCGCGGTGGGAGTGGCGGTGCTCGTGGCCATCGTCTCCTCGATCCTCGGCCAGATCGACAGCCTCGGGGACCTGCGCAACGCCCTGCCGCTGCACTACCAACGAGCCTGGCTCGACCTGCTCAGCCCCGCGGTCGACTGGATGGCGATGCGGCACGGGGTGCTCTGGTCGTTGCTCTACACCCTGGTCACCCTCGCGCTAGCCGTTTGGTGGTTCCGGCGCAAGGACGTGCTGAGCTGACCGCCGGCCGCGGGCACGCGTCGTTCCGTTGGGCGGAAAGAACCTTCCTACCTGCGGAATCGTCGCAGGTCGGGGGGCGTGACGGAGGTCTCCTCGGGTCGCACGTCACACCGAAGGGGCCTGCCGCGTCTCACATGCGACCCTGTTACTGACGGGTAACCGGGCACCACCACCACCGATGTTGGGGGGCGACATGCTGGATCCACGGGTTGCGGGCGAGATCGCTCGGGAGTTCGGGCTGGGCGAGCACGCTCGGCTCGAGGGCCCGGTGGCCCACGGTCGCAAGGGCCAGATCTGGCGACTGGTCACCGATCAGGGCCGGTATGCCGTGAAGGCGCTCTTCGGCGCTGTCTTCCGGGAGCGGGCCGAGCGGGACGCGGCATACCAGGACCTCGTCCGGGCCGCCGGCGTGCCGATGCCCGCAGTGCTGCGCACTCGGGACGGTGCGGTCGTCGCCGACATCGGCGGACCGCCGCCCAATGCCACGATCCGGGTCTACGAGTGGGTCGACATCCTCGAACCGCGTCGGGACCTGGACCCGCGGGAGATCGGCACCCTGCTGGCCCGGGTCCACCAGGTCGAGACCCCCGCCGACGGCCCGGTCGACCCGTGGTACCGCGAGCCGGTCGGCTCCCAGGTCTGGGCCGATCTCGTCGCGCAATTGCGCGCCGAGCAGGCACCCTTCGCGCCCGAGCTGGCCTCCCTCGTCCCGCAACTCATCGCGCTGGAACGAACCTTCGAGACCCCCGCCGACGTGCGCACCTGCCACTGCGACCTGTGGGCCGACAACGTCCGGCTCACCGCCGACGGCGGCATCGTCCTGCTCGACTGGGAGAGCGCCGGGCCGGAGAGTCCCTCGCACGAGCTCGGCATGGTCATCTTCGAATACGGCCTGGGCGACCCCACCCGGATGCTCGACCTGTATGCCGCCTACCTCATCGCCGGCGGTCCGGGCCG
>CAZNLX010000021.1:11600-15936 GCA_964573925.1 uncultured Intrasporangiaceae bacterium | reverse complement strand
ATCCTGACTTGGACCCACGGATGCTCTCCGGGGCCGCGGAGGCCTCCGGGGCCGCCGCGGAGGACGAGGCTATCACCGAGGTGGACGAGGCGATCATCGACCCCGACGACACCGACGAGCCCGAAGCCCCGCAGCAGCCCTGACGCTCGAGGATCAGTGGTCGTCTCGGACCTCGTGCCGCGCACGTAGGTCCGCGGCGGCACGATGGAGCGCGCCGCGGTAGGTGGCGGCGTCGTCGTCCGTCGAGTGATCGAGCAGGGCATCGACGAGGTCAGCGACCGCCTCCGCCGCGTCGCCGGCGTCGTGGACGACCAACGCCCGCAGCGCCGCGGCCGCGGAGCTCGTGGGGTGCGTGGCCAGGACGGCGTCCACGAGCTCCAGCGCCCGGTTGAGGTGGCCGCCGTCGCGGTATGCCGCCGCCAACTGAAGGATCGCCCGATGCCGGTGCGGCTCGCGCAGGCCGGCGTCCAGCGCCCGGTGGTACATCGTCACGGCTCGAGCGTGATCCCCCGCGGCGTCGATGGCGCAGGCCCACTCGTAGGCCAGCCGGCTGTCGCTGGGGTGGGCGGCAGAGAGCCGTCCGGCGGCCACGACGCGCGCCTCGGGGTCGGTCAACGCCCAGATCGCGGCGATGTCCTCCTCCGACTCGTGCAGGCCACGGGCGGCGATGACCTTGCGCCGGACGGTGCGCGGGTCATCGATCGACCCCCCGCGGTCGGCGATGAACTGCGCCACCTCGGCGCGCTGGACGTGGCACATGAGACCGATGACGTCGCCGTCGTCAGCGGCCTCGACGAGGACCGTGAGGGCCTCGATCTCGCTCTCGAAGCCTTCCACCTCGGGCATCCCGCCTCGGGCCAGGCCGGCCCGCAGCAGGGCGTCCATCGTTGCCAGGGACATCCCCCGCAGGTACTTCACCTTGTGCGCCAGGACCACCTGATCGGCGCCCCGACCGGCGATCTCGCCGAGCGCCGCATTGGCTTCCGGCAGCCGGTCGCCGGTGCCGCCGATGCCCATCCGGACCCGGCCCCCGGGGGCGGTGAGCCCGCGGCATACCTCCAGCAGTGCTTCCAGCCCCGCCTCGTTGTGGGCCATGTCGACGACGACGGTGGCCGAGCCCCCGGCGGCGAGCGGAATCGAATAGGTGTTGAAGCGTCCGGCGTTGAGCACCGGATCGGGGGTGAACGAGCGCAGCGCCTCGACGACAACGGAGCGTGGGAGCCCGAGCGCGAGCCCCGCCGCGGTCGCGCCGAGAACGTTCGCCACGTTGATCCGCGACAGGCCCGCCAAGGTCATCGGGACGTCGACGACCTTGACCAGACGATCGGGGTCCCGGCCCGGCGCGAGCACGACGATTTCGCCGTCGAGGACGGTCATCCCCCGACCACCCCCGGCGACCGCCTCGCGCAACGCCGGAGCGTCCGGATCGAGGGAGAAGGCCCAGATCCTGCCCTTGGCGCGCTGACGCATCGCCCACACCCGAGGGTCGTCGCCGTTGAGCACGGTCCACCCGGTCGGCTTGACGATGAGGGTCGGGATCGCCTTGACCTCGGCCAGTTGATCGAGGGTGTCGATGCCGTTGAGCCCGAGGTGATCGGCGGCGACATTCGTTACGACGGTGACATCGGTCTGGTTGACGCCCATGCCCTTGAGCAGCATCCCGCCCCGCGCGGTCTCGAGGATCCCTAACTCCAGGCCGGGCGTGCCGAGGACCTCCCGGGCACCGCCCGGACCGGAGTAGTCCCCGGGCAGGACCATCTCGCCCATGACGACGACGCCGTCGGTGGAGCTCCATGCGGTGCGCAGCCCGGCCGTCATGACCATGTGGGCGACCATCCGGGTTGTCGTCGTCTTGCCGTTGGTGCCGGTGATGGCGATGACCGGCACCGAGGGGGTGACCACGGCGGCCGGTGCCCCCGGCGCGGCGGCAGTCACCGCTGCGCCGGCGGCAGCGATGGCCGCGGTCGGGTCGGCCGTCTCGTCGAGCAGGCTGGTCAGCAGAGGGGCCAGCGCCTCCCCCAGCGCGACCGCACGGCCACGACGTCGCCAGGGCACAGCGACGACGACCTCCTCGGTATGCCGTCCGGCCCGGGTCCGCACCGCCAGGCGCCGCACACCCGACTCGGCCGCCACCCGGCGCACGACGTGCTCGACGACCCGCATGAGGAACCGCTGGCGTTGGCCGGTGCCGGGCCGGCCCGGTCGCGCCGAGCGCAGACCCAGCCTGCGGGCCAGCTCCAGCGCCTCACGCTGGTCCAGGCCGAGCATGCCGGGCAGGGCGAGGCTCACCTTGACGGCGGGGCGGGTGACGTAGAGGTTGGGACCTTCGAGGATCCGTACCTCGTCGGCGCGCACTGGCTCCATGGCGCGCGAGCCTAGTGCGCCATGGCGAGGGCTGGTGACGACGGCACCGTCGCTGCAGGTCAGCAGCCCATGGCGTGCACGCCACCGTCGACGTGGACGATCTCCCCGGTGGTCGCCGGGAACCAGTCCGACAGCAGTGCGACACAGGCCTTCGCGGTGGGCAGCGGGTCGGTGACATCCCAGCCGAGCGGGGCGCGGGTGTCCCACTGCTGCTCGAACACCTCGAAACCGGGGATCGACTTCGCGGCGGTCGTGCGGATCGGCCCGGCGGCGACGAGGTTGCAGCGGATCCCCTTGGGTCCGAGGTCGCGAGCGCAGTAGCGGTTGGTCGACTCGAAGGCCGCCTTGGCCACCCCCATCCAGTCGTAGACCGGCCAGGCGTAGCGCGCATCGAAGGTGAGCCCGACGATCGAGCCGCCCGGGGCCATGAGCGGCAGGGCAGCCACCGCGAGCGCCTTGAGGCTGTAGGCCGACACCTGGACCGCGGTCCCGACGTCCTCCCAGGTCGCGTCGAGGAACGTGAACGCCCCCTGCGGGGCGAATCCGATCGAGTGCAGCACCCCGTCGAGCGAGTCGGTGTGCTCCCGCAGCCGCTCGGCCAAGCGGTCCAGGTGCTCCTGGTTGCTCACGTCGAGTTCGACGACCGGCGGTGTCTGCGGCAGGCGCCGGGCGATGGTCTGGGTGATCTTCATCGTCCGCCCGAACGACGTGAGGATGACCTTGGCACCCTGCTCCTGGGCAAGCTTCGCCACGTGGAAGGCGATCGAGGTGTCCATGAGGACTCCGGTGATGAGCAGGGTCTTGCCGTCGAACAGGCCCACGGGTGGCTCGCTTTCGTTCGGGGGTTCGGGGGTGGGTGATTGTCCGGTCAGTGGCCCATGCCGAGGCCGCCGTCAACGGGGATCACGGCCCCGGTGATGTATGCCGCGTCCGGCCCGGCGAGGAAGCGCACCGCAGCGGCGACCTCCTCGGGCGCGGCAAAGCGCCCGGCCGGGATGCTCGCCAGGTATGCCGCGCGCCGCTCCTCGGGCAGCGCCGCGGTCATGTCGGTGTCGATGAAGCCCGGGGCCACGACGTTGGCGGTGATGTTCCGCCCACCCAGCTCCCGGCTGATCGACCGGGCCAGCCCGACGAGCGCAGCCTTGCTCGCGGCATAGTTGGCCTGTCCCGGGGAGCCGTAGAGGCCGACGACGCTGGAGACGAAGATCATCCGGCCCCGCTTGAGCCGGATCATTCCCTTGCTGGCCCGGCGGGCACAGCGGAAGGCGCCCGCGAGGTTGGTGTCGACCACGGCGGCGAAGTCCTCGTCGGTCATCCGCAGGAGCAACTGATCGCGGGTTATCCCGGCATTGGCGACGAGCACCTCGACCGGGCCGCCGAGCAGCCCTTCCGCAGCGGCGAAGGCGGCATCGACCGAGGCCGTGTCGGTCACCTCGCAGGGGACCGCCGCGAGACCGTCGGGCGCCTGGCCGGAGCGGGTCGTGACGACGACCCGGTCCCCCGCCGCGGCGAAGGCCCGGGCAATGGCCAGGCCGATCCCCCGATTGCCGCCGGTCACCAACACGGTGCGACCGGCACCTGCGTCCGCCATGGGGTCCTCTCCTCGGGTCGGTCTAGGCGTGATCCGAGGAACGGTAGTCGGTTACCTCCCGGTAGGCGGTCAGGCGGGAACGGACGACACAGCCCGGGGGACCAATGGACAGGCGACAACGCGGCATACAAGTCGTATCGTGGATGGGTGAGCACTGCTCGCCGCCCCAAGTTGCCCACGGTGGTCCACACGGTGACCTCCGCGCCGAGATCCGTCGCCGAGGACAGCGACATGCGGATCCGGCGCTACCTCATCACCATGGGGATCCGGATCGCCTGTTTCGTGCTGGCGGTCGTCTTTGAGGGTTGGGTGCGGTGGGTCTTCGTCGCCGGAGCGGCGATCCTGCCCTATATCGCGGTCGTGCTAGCCAACGCGGTCGGC
>CAZNLX010000021.1:2511-11590 GCA_964573925.1 uncultured Intrasporangiaceae bacterium | reverse complement strand
CCCCCGCTGGGGCAGCCGGATCTCGGGGGTGGACAAATACGAGGCGGCCGCCGCCGGCCTGCACGCTGCGGCCCCCTCCGGCGGCCCGGTCCTGGCCCACGACTCCTACCGGCACTGACCCGGGGTCAACCACCGATCGCCGACATCGGTCGCGGGGGCTGGTGAAAGTCTGGGCGGCCGATCCCGTGCGCCGGACCCTTGCGCCACATCTCACCCTTGATGAGTTCCGCCAACTGCGCATCGTCCGCACCGGCCCGCAACGGACCGCGCAGGTCGGTCTCCCGTTCGGAGAACAGGCAGTTGCGGACCTGACCGTCCGCGGTGAGTCGCACCCGGTCGCACGCGGAGCAGAACGGCGCGGACACGCTGGCGATGATCCCCACCGTCGCCGGACCCCCGTCGACGAGGTATCGATCTGCCGGGTCGCTCCCCCGCGTCGCCGGGTCGACGGGAGTGAGGGTGAATCGCTCGGCCAGCCGCCGGCGAATCTCCGCGGCAGTGACCATGTCGGCACGATCCCACCGATGCTGGGGGTCCAGCGGCATCTGCTCGATGAAGCGCAACTCGTAGCCGCGGTCCACACACCAGGCGAGCAGGTCGGCCACGGCGTGGTCGTTCACCCCGCGCATCGCCACCGCGTTGACCTTGACCGGGGTGAGACCGGCCGCCGCGGCCGCGGCCAGCCCACGCACGACCTCCTCGAAGCGATCCCGACGGGTCAGGGCCAGGAACTGGCCCGGATCGATGGTGTCCAGGGAGACGTTGACCCGGTCCAGGCCCGCCTCTGCCAAGGGTGCGGCCAGCCTGGCCAGAGCGGACCCGTTGGTCGTCATCGCGATCGCCGGCCGGGGTGTCAGTGCGGCGATCCCGGCGACGAGGTCGACGATGCTGCGCCGCAGCAGTGGTTCCCCACCCGTGAGTCGCACGTGCGTCACGCCGGCGGCGACGAAGACGCCGACCAACCGCAGCAGTTCGGCGTCGGAGAGCACCTCGTCGGTGGGCAGCCAGGGCAGCCCCTCGGCCGGCATGCAGTAGGTGCACCGGAACGAACACCGGTCGGTGACGGACACCCGCAGATCCGTCGCCACTCGACCGTAGGTATCCAGCAACCCCGATCCCGCCGGGGGCCGGGTCCGCGGGTCGGGCAGCCGTGTCACAGCGGCCACCTTACGTCGGTTACGGTGATCGGGTGTGGCGCGCGATCTTCTCCCGGCGAATCCTCACGGCCGTGGCGTTCGCGATCGTCTTCGGCGCGGTGTGCTTCCTGCTCGGCCGGTGGCAGTTGACTCGCTACGAGGAGAAGGACGTGCGCGCCATCGCCGTCGAAGAGAACTACCAGCGCCCGCCGGTGCCGCTGCGGGAGGTCCTGCAGACGACCGCTTCGCCACTGGCGGACACCCAGGTGTGGACGCACGTCACGGTCACCGGCAGGTATGCCGCCGCGGAGCAGCTTCTCGTCCGGGGCCGGGGCCTGAGCACGACCCAGGGCATGGAGGTGCTCGTCCCGTTTCGGCTCGACGGCGGTGACGTGTTGCTCATCGATCGGGGATGGGTGCCCAACGGTGAACAAGCTGCCGATCTGCCCACGGTTCCCCCAGCCCCAGCCGGCACCGTGACGGTCTCCGGCTGGCTCAAGCCCGGTGAGAGCGACCGCGGCAAGGACCTGCCGCCGGGGCAGTTGGCAACGATCAACCTCGACCAGGCCCAGGCCCAGGTGACCGGGCGGCTCTACGCGGCATACCTCGTGCTGGGGAGCGAGTCCCTCGGCGACGGACAACCGGCCCCAGCCCGGCCGGTCCCGCTGGAGGCGCCGACCGCGGACCGCGGGCCGCACTTCGCCTACGCCCTGCAGTGGTGGGCCACCGCCCTGCTCGGGGCGGCCTTCGTCGTCTACCTCTACCGGCATCCCCCGGGGGCGACCCCTGGCGAGCCCGCGCCGCCTCAGCCGGCTCGGGAGTCACGGGAGCCACAGGCCAAGAAGGTCCGCATCTGGGACGAGGAAGACGGCTGAGTCACCGGCCAAGTTCCCGGCCGGGTCACCACGGTTGGCCGGTGGCCGACCCACTCTCGAAGTACTGGGTGCGGTAGAGGTCGGCGTAGAGACCGCCTCGACCGAGCAGCTCGGCGTGGCGTCCCCGTTCGACAATCCGGCCGTCCGCGACGACGAGGATCTGGTCCGCGCCGCGCACCGTCGAGAGCCGGTGGGCGATGACCAATGCGGTCCGCCCGGCGAGTGCACCGTCGAGGGCCCGCTGAACCGCCACCTCCGACTCACTGTCCAGATGGGCGGTGGCCTCGTCGAGGACGACCACCTGCGGCTGTTTGAGCAGCAGTCGGGCGATCGCCAGCCGCTGCTTCTCTCCTCCGGAGAGCCGGTGGCCGCGGTCCCCCACGACGGTGTCCAACCCCGACGGCAGCGAATCGACGAGCCCGAGCACCTGGGCCGCGTCCAACGCGGCCCGCAATTCCTCGTCGGTGGCCGCTGGGGCGGCATACCGAAGGTTCTCCCGGATCGTGTCGTGGAAGAGGTGCGCCTCCTGGGTGACCATGCCGACCGTGGCGTGCAGCGACTCGAAGGACGCCTCGCGTAGGTCGACTCCCCCGATCCGGACCACCCCGGTGCTGGGGTCATAGAGGCGCGCCACGAGGGAGGTGATCGTCGACTTCCCCGCGCCGCTCGGCCCGACGAGCGCCACCAACTGCCCCGGGTATGCCGTGAAGCTCACCTCCTCCAGCACGGTGCCGCCGCCGGCCCGGTCCCCCATGGCGGTGGTCTCCAGGGAGCGCAGCGACACCTCGTCGGCGGACGGGTAGGCGAAGCCGACCTGCTGGAACTCGACGGTCACCGGGCCCGGCGGCAGGGTCACCGCTGCCGCGGACTCGGCGACGAGGGGCCGCAGGTCGAGGATCTCGAAGACCCGGTCGAAGGACACCAGGGCGGTCATGACGTCCACCCGAACGTTGGACAGCGAGGTCAACGGCCCGTAGAGCCGGGCCAGCAGTGCGGCCAGAGCCAGCAGGGTGCCCACGGTGAGCGAACCCTCGACGGCCATCAGGCCACCCACCCCGTAGACCATCGCCGTGGCCAGGGCGGCAACGAGGGTCATCGCGACCATGAAGACGGTGCGGTTCATGGCGATCCGCACCCCGGTGTCGTGGACCAGGCGGGCGCGGGCGGCATACTCGCGTTCCTCCCGGGCGGGGGTGCCGAAGAGCTTGACCAGCAGGGCTCCAGCGACGTTGAACCGCTCGGTCATCCGGCTGCCGAGCTCGGCATTGGCCGACATCTGGGTCCGGGTGAGCTCAGACAGCCGGCGGCCCATGACCCGGGCGGGCACGAGGAAGAAGGGCACCAAAGCCAGCGCGGCGAGAGTGAGCTGCCAGGAGAGGCTGGCCATCGCGGCGATGATGAGCACGAGGGAGACGACGTTGGAGACCACCGAGGACAGCACGGAGGTGAAGGCCTGCTGGGCGCCGATGACGTCGGAGTTGAGCCGACTGACCAAGGAACCGGTCTGGGCCCGGGTGAAGAAGGCAATCGGCTGGCGCAACACGTGGGCGAAGACCTCGGTGCGCAATCGGAGGATGAGCCCCTCGCCGATGTGCGCCGAGAACCATCGTTGGGCGATCCCCAGCGCCGCGTCCAGCACGGCCAATACGGCCACGAGCAGGGCGAGCCTCACAACGACCTGCGGCGCCCTCGGGATCACCCCGTGGTCGACGAGTTCCCGCAGCAGCAGTGGCACCGCGACGACGATCCCGGCGTCCAGGACCACCAGCATGAGAAAGGCCGCGATCGACCGCACGAACGGCCGGGCGTAACCGAGCACCCGTCGGGTGGTGCCCCGGTCGAGGTGGGCCTGCAGCACCGATTGGTCCTTGGTCAGCCCGCGCATGCCGAAGTGGCCGGGGCCGCCGTGACCGAAACTCATCGAGTGCCCGTCAGCTCAGCCCGGCGGCGCGCGCCATTTCGTGCAACAGGAAGCCTTGCGCGGTGCGTTCGTGCTGGACCTGTTCGTCCGCAGTGGCCTGGCCGGCCTGGTGCAACAGCGGCTTCAGCGCACGCAGGGCCGGTGCGGGGGCGGCCAACAGGGCGGCCACCAGGTCGTTCGTCGCGGCGGCCAGCTCGGCCGCCGGGACCGCCACGGTGGCCAGGCCGATTCGCACTGCCTCGTCCGCTCCGACGAACCGGCCGGTGGCGCACAGTTCGAGGGCTCGGGAGTAGCCGACCGCCTCGACGAGTGGTCCGGTGCCGGCGAGATCGGGGATCATCCCCAGGCTCACCTCGCGCATGGCGAACTGGACATCCTCGGCGACGACCCGCAGATCCGCCGCCAGGGCCAGCTGGAATCCCGCCCCGATCGCATGCCCCTGGACCGCTGCGACGACGATCGGCGCAGCTCGGCGCCAGGCCGCGAACCCCTCCTGGAACGGACCGATGAGCGCGGTCATCTCCTGAGGACTGTGAGCGGCGGCGGCGAGCAGGTCCGGCTCACCCGGCATACCCCCCGGGCGGAGCATCCCCCGGTTGAGCCCGGCCGAGAAGCTGCGTCCCTCGGCCGCGAAGACGACGACCCGCACGTCGTCGGGCAGGTCGTGGGCGATCTGCGCCAGGGCCAACCACATCGACGGAACCTGCGCATTGAGGTGTTCGGGGTCGCAGAGGGTGAGGGTGAGCACCGCCCCCGCTCGCTCGGCACGGATGGCGGGATGGGGTCGCGCGGAATCGGTCACGCGATTCAGAGTATGCCGTCCGCGGCCTTCATCTGGACGTGGGTCACCGCGGGTGGGACCAGAGCTGGGGGGACGAGCCGCCGAGGCGCGTCACGGCATACAGAGCGGCCCCGACCGCGGTGAACGCGGCGACCGAGCCGCCCGGCCCCGGCTCGCGCGACCAGCCCCGGGAGCCCTCGCGCAGGAGTGCCGCGGTGCCGGGCGAGTCGTGATCGGTGACCAGCAGCACCGCCAGACCGTCGACGAGCACCGGCGCGGCCAATTCGTCCGCGTCGGTGACCGACACCGTTGGCACCCCGTCCAGCCGCCGGGCCCCGGAGGCATCCAGGCGCCAGACCGCGAGTTTGCCGTCCACCCAGCCGACGATCGTGCACGACTCGGCCGCGCAGGTCCCCGCCACGGCCTCCCCGGCCCGACCGGCTTCCGGCAGGTCGATCCGGGACCAGCCGGAGTTGCCGGATGCCGAACGCCACACCGCCGGCAGTTTGCGCACCTCGCCGTTGCCCAGCCGGATCACCGAACCGGAGACGAGCGCGCCGGCCCCGAGGGAGGTGACCGAACGGGCCCCGGTCATCTCCGTCGGTGTGCTCTCCAGAGCTGTGCCGGCCGAGCTCTGCCGAATCCAACGCTCCCCCTGCGGCAGCCAGACGTCGATGTCCAGCCCGGACTTGGCACTCTCCCAGGAGCCGATCAGCATCGGACCCGAGGGCGTGAGCACCGGGCCGACCTGCTCGCCGGCCCCCCAACCACCGAACGTTCCGAAGGTCTGTTCCTGCTCGGTCAGCCCGGCGGCCACGCTGCCCTTCCATGCCGTATAGCGCACGTTCGAGTGCGCCCCGCCGCGCGCGCCGCCGATGGCCACGAGGGCGCCGTCCGCCGCCGCGACGACGGACAACCAGCGGGCCTCCCGACCGTAGGGCGTGGCGGGGGTGACCGGCAGGTCGGTCCAGGAGCTGCCGGACAGGACGGTCAGTCCGGGTGCACCGACCCCGTCACCGGTCTGCGTCCCGGCCAGAAGCCGGTCGCCCACGGCCGTCAGGGAAACGATCGGCGCAGTCCCCGACAGGCCGGACACCGGCGTCCAGGGGTCGTTAGCCGGGCGACTGCAGGAACTGCTGAGCAGGACGATGGCCAGCAAGGCCGTCACGACGGACAGCGCGGCATACCTGCGCCAGGGGGCGTGCACCGGGACAGTATGCCGCGATGCTCACCTCGCGGACCCGGGTTTGGAGCAGCCCGCGGCAGGCGCAAGGATGAGCCTCGAGCGCCCCGACGCGAAGGAGACAGCGGTGAGCACGGTCAAGCGGCACAAGGTCATCCTCGACGAGAAGGAGATGCCGACCCGCTGGTACAACATCCTCCACGACCTGCCCACCCCGCCGCCGCCCTACCTGCATCCGGGCACCGGGCAGCCGGTCGGGCCGGAGGACCTCGCCGCGCTGTTCCCCATGGACCTCATCGCCCAGGAGATGGCGACCGAGCAGTACGTCGACATCCCGCCGGAGGTCCTCGACGTCTACCGGCTGTGGCGGCCGTCGCCGCTCTACCGGGCCCACCGCCTGGAGGCTGCGCTGGGGACCACGGCGCAGATCTACTACAAGTACGAAGGTGTGTCCCCGGCCGGTTCGCACAAGCCGAACACGTCCGTGCCGCAGGCCTTCTACAACGCCAAGGCCGGCATCAAGAAGCTCACCACCGAGACCGGCGCCGGGCAGTGGGGCACGTCGCTCGCCTTTGCATGTGCCCAATTCGGGCTGGAGTGCGAGGTGTGGCAGGTCAAGGCTTCCTACGACGGCAAGCCCTACCGGCGGTTGATGATCGAGACGCTCGGCGGCACCGTGCACGCCTCACCGTCGCAGTTGACCGCGGCCGGACGGGCCATCCTCGCCGAGCACCCCGACTCCCCCGGTTCGCTCGGCATCGCGATCAGCGAGGCGGTCGAGGTCGCGGCGCAGGACCCGACGATCAACTACGCCCTCGGGTCGGTGCTCAACCACGTGCTCATGCACCAGACGATCATCGGCGAGGAGGCCCTCAAGCAGTTCGCCAAGATCGACGTCACCCCGGACCTCGTCGTCGGTTGCACCGGCGGTGGGTCGAACTTCGCCGGGCTGGCCTTCCCCTTCCTGCGCGAGAAGCTCGCCGGCCGGATGAACCCGGTGCTGCGCGGTGTCGAGCCGGCGTCCTGCCCGTCGCTCACCCAGGGCACCTACGCCTACGACTTCGGCGACACCGCCGGGATGACCCCGCTCATGAAGATGCACACCCTCGGGCACGACTTCATCCCCGACCCGATCCACGCCGGTGGCCTGCGCTATCACGGGATGAGCCCGCTCATCTCGCACGTCTACGAGCTGGGGCTCGTCGAGGCGGTGGCTCGCAAGCAGAAGGAGTGCTTCGAGGCCGGCGTCCTCTTCGCCCGCTCCGAGGGCATCATCCCGGCACCCGAATCGACGCATGCCATTGCCGAGGTCGTCGCCGAGGCCCGCGCCTGCACCGAGTCCGGGCAGGAGAAGGTCATCGTCATGATCCTGTCCGGGCACGGGCACCTGGACTTGCCGGCATACGGGGCCTTCCTCGACGGCTCGATGACCGATCACTCCTACGAGGAGGCGGAGATTCGCGAGGCGGTCGCCGAGGCGCTCACCCGCCTGCCCGCGATCCCCGGCTGAGCCGAACTGCGGCTGACTGGCCGTTTCGTCGACGGTTGGCCGCGCACAAGCGGCCAATCGCCCCAGATCTGGCCATCGATGTCACGAGGCACTCTTCGGGTGGACGGTCCAGGCCGCCGATCCGCACTTCATCACCCTCGACCCCGGCGAGGGAGTCGCCTACCTAGCGGTGCAGTCCTCGGCCGGCTATGAGCCCCCGGCGTGGCCCAACGAACCGGGGCGCCCGCAGATGCAGCTGCACCTCGACGTCGAGGTGAGCGATCTCGACGCCGCTGTCGCCGCAGCCGTCGAGCTGGGAGCGCGGGTCGCGGCATACCAACCGCAGGAGGACGTCCGGGTGATGCTCGACCCGGCCGGGCACCCCTTCTGCCTCTATGCCGCCAAGGACTGAGCGTACCCCGGGCCCGTCCGGTCTCGCGTTGACCGAACCTGGCCCGGAAGCTCCGGCCTGGCCTGTCCGGTCCCGCGTTGACCGAACCTGGCCCGGAAGCTCCAGCCTGGCCGTTTGGTCGACGGTTGGCCGCGTGCAAGCGGCCAACCGCCCCAGATCTGGCCATTGAGGTCAGGCCTGTGCTGCGTGTAGCGACGAGCCGAGGGCTCGGGTGCGTTCAGCCGACCCGTGGGCCGCGGCGCGCTCGGGACCTGCCGATGGCATCGACCATCCGCCGCACACACATCACCGGCCGGTCGAGGTCGGTCCACACATAGCGGACCACGTCATAGCCCAGCCAGCGGATCGCGTCCTCACGCCGCTTCTCGGCGAACAGCTCGTCGGCTCCGGAGCGCCACCCGTCTGTCGCGTCGGCCGAGCGGCCGTACTTCACCCGACCGTCAAACTCGGCGACGACCCATTCGCCCTCCACACCGAGGTCGCAGTATGCCGTGAACCCCGCCGCATCGATCCGCCATTGCGGCACGACCGCCAGTCCGGCCAGGTGGAAGATGTGCCGCAACCGCGTCTCGCCGACGGACTGGGATCGGCCGTCGGCCTGCTCGAGGATCGCCGGGATCACCGCACCGTGCCGCCGCCCGCGCACCAGCGAACCTGCCTCGCGCAGCTCGGCCCGGGTGGTCAACGAACGAGCCAGGGCGGCATCGGCGGCGACGAGCGCCGTCACCGGTCCGGCCACTGTCCCCGCCTGAGCGATCGCTGCTGCGACCGGCATCCGACCCTGGGCGTCGAGTCCTCCCGCCCAGTCACGGTGCAGCCGGACCCGCCCCCGACTGCGGGGCCAGTGAGCGTCATCGACAAGGGACAGATGCACCTCGTCGAGGGGCGCACCGTAGAGCGGGAGCCCACGCCAGGCCAGCTCACTGTGGTGGCTGAGGACGGTGGGCAACTGCAGGCTGCGCGCAGACGCGAGGGCGAGCACGGCATGGCGGCGAGCGGGGGTCAAGGGCACGCCCGGCGGGGTCACGGCATACCACCCGCGGGTGGGCCGGGTCACCTGCCCGGTGCGTCGCAGCCGTGCGAGCGTGGCGGCAGCAATGCCTGCCTCGGCAGCGCGAGCGGCGGTGAACAGACCCCACTCGTCGGCGATCAACTCCAGCTCGTCCATACACCCATCGTGCGGGTCGCCAGCGACCTGGCGGGCGCCCAACCGCGCTGCCTGTGGACAACCTGTCTGGGGCCCGGTCCAGAGCGAAGGCTTGTGGACGACGCCGCCCGCACG
>CAZNLX010000021.1:0-2411 GCA_964573925.1 uncultured Intrasporangiaceae bacterium | reverse complement strand
CGGCGCCGACCGACGCGCACCGGCGCGGACCGCGGCCACAGGATCAGGCGAGGGCGACGAGGTCCTTGTAGTCGGCTCCCCAGAGGTCCTCGACCCCGTCCGGCAGCAGCAGCACCCGCTCGGGCTCCAACGCGTCGACCGCGCCCTCGTCGTGGGTGACGAGGACGACCGCGCCCTCATAGGTGCGCAATGCGCCGAGGATCTCCTCCCGGGAGGCCGGGTCGAGGTTGTTCGTCGGCTCGTCGAGCAGCAGGACGTTGGCGGCCGAGACGACGAGCATGGCCAGGGACAGCCGGGTCTTTTCGCCGCCGGAGAGCACCCGGGCCGGCTTGTCGACATCGTCCCCGGTGAAGAGGAACGAGCCGAGCACCTTGCGGACCTCGGTCTCGCCGAGGTCGGGGGATGCCGTCTTCATGTTCTCCAGGACGGTCCGCTCGATGTCGAGGTTCTCGTGTTCCTGGGCGTAGTAGCCGAGTTTGAGGCCGTGTCCCGGGATGACCTCACCGGTGTCGGGGACGTCGACCCCGGCGAGGATCCGCAGCAGAGTCGTCTTGCCGGCACCGTTGAGGCCAAGGACGACGACCCGCGATCCGCGGTCGATGGCGAGATCGACATCGGTGAAGACCTCGAGCGACCCGTAGGAGCGGGACAGGCCCTCGGCAGTCAGCGGCGTCCGCCCGCACGGCGCGGGGCTCGGGAAACGCAGCTTGGCGACCTTGTCGTGCGCGCGCTCGCCCTCCACCCCGGCCAACAGACGTTCGGCCCGACGGGCCATGTTCTGTGCGGCGGTGGCCTTCGTCGCCTTGGCCCGCATCTTGTCGGCCTGGGCCAACAGCGCGGAGGCCTTCTTCTCGGCATTGAGCCGCTCCCGGCGGCGGCGGCGCTCGTCGGTCTCCCGCTGCAGCAGGTAGGGCTTCCATCCGACGTTGTAGACGTCCAGCTCGGACCGGTTGGCGTCGAGGTGGAACACCCGGTTGACGACCGTGTCGAGCATCGCCACGTCGTGGGAGATGATGACCAGCCCACCCTTGTAGGTCTTGAGGTAGTCCCGCAGCCAGCCGATCGAGTCGGCGTCGAGGTGGTTGGTCGGCTCGTCGAGCAGCAGGGTCTGGGCACCCGAGAAGAGGATCCGGGACAACTCGACGCGGCGGCGTTGACCACCGGACAGGGTCCGCAACGGCTGCCCGAGGACCCGGTCCGGCAGCCCCAGCGAGGAGGCGATCGAGGCGGCCTCGGACTCGGCGGCATACCCGCCCTGCGCGGTGAACTCCGCGTCGAGACGGGCGTACTTGCGCATGGCCCGCTCCTGCACCGCCCCGTCGCCGGAGGCCATCGCGGCCTCGGCGGTGCGCAGTTCGCGCAGGGTGACGTCCAGGCCGCGGGCGGAGAGGATCCGGTCGCGGGCGAGCACCTCAAGGTCGCCGGTGCGCGGGTCCTGGGGCAGGTAGCCCACCGCCCCGGTGCGGGTGACGGTGCCGGCCGTGGCCAGACCCTCGCCGGCGAGCACTTTGGTCAGCGTCGTCTTCCCGGCGCCGTTGCGACCGACCAGTCCGATCCGGTCGCCCTCGGAGATCCGAAAGCTCGTCTCGCCGAGCAGCAGCCGCGCGCCCACGCGCAACTGCACCGCGGTGGCGACGATCACGGCATACCTCTGAGGGTCGGGACGCCGGGACCGGCGGCAGGGGTGGACCGACCCATTCTGCCAGCCGATCCCGCCGACGCAGGCCACGAAAGGAAGGGTTGGGGCCCCCGGGCCGTTAGGGTGTGTGGTTGGCTGGCGGTCTGGCCGCCCACACGACTGGAGGGGTGCATGTCCTTCAACGAAAACGTCCAACTCGACACCTCACAGGTGGAGTCCGGGGGCAGCGGCGGCGGCGGGGGTTTCGGCGGCGGTGGCCGGGGCGGCTTCCCGGGTGGGATTCAGGTCGGCGGTGGGATCGGCGGTCTCATCCTGCTCATCCTCATGATGATCTTCGGTGGCGGCGTGCTCGGTGGGGGCAACACCCGCGTGCCGGACACCACCTCCAACGGCAGCCAGAGCAGCCCCCTGGATCCCGGCCAGGTGAGCGCCGGAGGGCAGCAGAGCGGTGACTTCGCCCGGTGCAAGACCGGTGCGGACGCCAACAAGGACGACGAGTGTCTCATCATCGCCACCGTCAACAGCGTCCAGGCCTTCTGGGGTTCGCTGTTGCCGCAGTACGGCAAGCAGTACCCCAAGGCGCCCACCGTCATCTACTCCGGGGCCACCCAGTCCGGCTGCGGCACCGCCTCCAACCAGGTCGGCCCGTTCTACTGTCCGTTGGACGGGAGGGTCTACATCGACGCGTCCTTCTTCCGGGAGTTGTCCAGCCGGTTCGGCGCGGACAGCGGCAACCTGGCCAAGGAGTACGACATCGCCCACGAGTACGGCC
>CAZNLX010000020.1:0-17155 GCA_964573925.1 uncultured Intrasporangiaceae bacterium | reverse complement strand
GGGACGTTGCGCTCCAGCTCGTCGAGCCAGACGCGGGCCGAGGCGTCGGACGGCATACGCCAATCCCCGCGCGGTGAGAGCGAGCCACCGCGGACCACCTTGGGCCCGTTGGGCAGCGCGGACCGCTTGAACTGGTTGCCGAAGAACCGCCGCAGGAAGACCTCCAGCCAGTGCCGGATCTCCCCCAGCCCGTATGCCGCCCGCGACCCTTCCGGGAAGCCCTCCGGCCACTGCCCGGTCGCCGCGTCGTGCCAGGCGTGCCAGGCGAGAAAGGCGATAGTCGAGGGCGCCAGGCCGTGGCGCAGGACGTAGTAGAGGGTGAAGTCCTGCAGCGCGTAGGGGCCGATCGTCGCTTCGGTGGACTGGGCGGCCTCACCCTCGCGGGTCGGCACGAGTTCAGGGGAGATCGTCGTGTCGAGGATCGAGCGCAGCGTCAGCCCCACCTCGTCGGAGAACTGTCCGCTGGCGATGACCCACCGGATGAGGTGCTGGATGAGCGTCTTGGGCACCCCGGCGTTGACCCCGTAGTGCGCCATCTGGTCGCCGACCCCATAGGTGCACCAGCCCAGGGCGAGCTCGGACAGATCGCCGGTCCCCAGGACGATGCCGCCGCGCTGGTTGGCGATCCGGAAGAGGTAGTCGGCGCGCAGCCCGGCCTGGACGTTCTCGAAGGTGACGTCGTAGACCTCCTCGCCACGCCCCACCGGATGCCCCAGGTCGCGGAGCATCTGGGTCGCCGCCGGCCGGATGTCCAGCTCGGCCCAGGTCACCCCGAGCGCCTCCATGAGCCGGATCGCGTTGCCCTTCGTGTGGTCGGAGGTCGCGAATCCGGGCATGGTGAAAGCCAGGACGTCGGTGCGCGGCCGCCCGAGGCGGTCCATCGCCCGGCAGGCGACGATGAGCGCATGGGTGGAGTCCAGCCCCCCGGACACCCCGATGACGACCTTGGGCGAGCCGATCGAACGCAGCCGCTGTTCGAGGCCGGCAACCTGGATCGAATAGGCCTCGTAGCAGTCCTGGGCCAGCCGCGCCGGGTCGTCCGGCACGAACGGGAAGCGATCCACGACCCGGCGCAGCCCCAGGTCGCCACGCGGCGGGTCGAGCCGGAAGGTCACCTCGCGGAAGGCCCCGATCCGCGTCGCATGGGTGCGCCGGTTGTCGTCGAAGGTGCCTTGGCGCATCCGCTCCTGACGCAGCCGGGTGAGGTGGACGTCGGCCACCGACCGGCGCGCGCCGGCCGGGAAGCGCTCGCTCTCGGCCAGCAGTGAGCCGTTCTCCCAGACCATCGTCTGGCCGTCCCAGGCCAGATCCGTCGTCGACTCGCCTTCTCCGGCGGCGGCATACACGTATGCCGCGAGGCAGCGCGAGGAGGCCGACTCGGCGAGCATCGCGCGGTCCCGGGCCTTGGCCACGGTGATCGGCGAGCCGGACACATTGGCCAGGACGGTCGCCCCGGCGAGGGCCGCCTCGGCCGACGGCGGAATCGGCACCCACATGTCCTCACACACCTCGACGTGCAGGACGAGGTCGGGCAGATCCTCGGCGCGGAAGAGCAGGTCCGGGCCGAACGGCACCTCGGTCGTGGCCTGCCCGGTCCCGAGGCGGATGGTGCCGCGCACGTCGTCGCCGGCCGCGATGGTCCGCGACTCGTAGAACTCCCGGTAGGTCGGCAGATAGGACTTGGGCGCGACGCCGAGGACCCGCCCGCGGTGGACGACGACCGCGCAGTTGAAGACTCGACCGCGAGCCCGCAACGGTGCCCCGACGACCAGGACCGGGAGCAATTCCGTTGAGGCGGAGACGATCTCACCGAGGGCCACATCGACCGCATCGAGCAGTGGGTCGGCCAGCACGAGATCGTCGAGCGAATAGCCGGTGAGCCCCAGTTCGGGGAACACCGCCACCGCGACACCCTCGTCATGGCACTCCCGCGCGACGGCCAGCGTCGCCGCCGCATTGGCCACCGGATCGACGAGGCGCACCGGCACCGTGCACGCGGCCACCCGCGCGAAGCCGTGGTCGTAGATCGATGCGAAGTTCACGGTGTCCGCGCGCCTTCCTGGTTCGTCGGCCCCGGCTGGGGCCCGTCCCGAGTGTCCCACGACGGGAGAACCCGCATCGGCGCACGCGTATGCCGCGCGTCGGATTGGCCAGGGGCATGGCCCGAGCGATGGTCGCGAGGGGGAGCGCCACCGTTCGCCGACACGCGGCATACGCTTGTCATTCTGATGCACCCGCGCAGGTTCCGCATCTCGAAGCGCTCACGGCAAAGTCTCCGCCCTAGATTGGGGGCGTGGATTTCGACTCGCTGCCGGATCTGGTTCCCGACGACGTCGCGTACTACCGAAGGATCGACGCCGACACCTATCAGCCGACGTTGAACACCCAGGGTGCCTGGAACGCCCACGAACAACACATGGCACCGGTGTCCGGGCTGTTGGCCCACGCGATCACCCGCCACCAGCCCCGGCCCGAGCTCGCCTTGGCCCGGATGACCTACGAGATCCTCGGGCTCATCCCGGCCGTCCCGACGACCGTGACGGTCCACACGATCCGCCCCGGGCGGACCATCGAACTCATCGAGGCGACCGCCGAGGCCGCCGGCCGGCCGGTCGTCCGCGCGACGGCCTGGCGGCTGTCCCGGCAGGACACGACGGCAGTGGCCGGTGGCGAACCGGCCCGGTTGCCCGCTCCGCAGAACTGCGTGCCATGGCGCCCGTCGGAGATCTGGCCGGGCGGCTACATCCGGAGCATCGAGTTGCGACACACCCCGGACAAGTCGCCAGGCACCGGGCGGGCCTGGATCCGTACCCCGCTCGCTGTCGTGGCCGACGAGGAGGTGGACCCGGTCGCGGCATACCTGTGTCTCATCGACACCGCGAACGGGATGAACGTGCGCGTGGACCCGCGCGAGTGGCTCTTCCCCAACATCGATCTGAGCATCCACCTCTACCGGGACCCGATCGGTGGGCCCGGCCGGTGGGTCGGTTTCGACACCCAGGTGAGCATCGGCGCCGAGGGCGTTGGGCTCACCTCGACGGCGCTGCACGACGAGGCGGGTCCGGTCGGACGCGCCGAGCAGATCCTCACCGTCCGTTCGGCGCAGGGCTAGGCGGCTCAGCCCTCGCCCGGGTATCGCACCCCGACCTGTCGGCGAGCCGAATCGAGCACCCGGATGACCGCCCGGGAGCCGGCCCAGGACATCCGATCGCTCTCGGTCAGGCCCACCGCAACGCACCGGGCGACCTCGGCGATCTCGAACTGGAAGCCGTTGGGCACCCGGCCGTCGAACTCGGCCAGCACCTCGGGACGCTGCCCCGGCCCGAGCAACCGGGCCACGGTCGGGCCGTAGAAGTCACCGTCAAGTTCGATGCGGCCGGACGTGCCGCAGATGACCGCCGTCGTGGGGGTCTTCAGCTTGAGCGTGCACCCCGCCAGACCGAGCATCGGATCGCGATATCGCAGGGTCACGGCCACGGTGGCGTCCACCCCGGTCTCGGTGAGATGGCCGACCGCGACGACCTGCTCCGGTTCGCCGAGCAGATCCAGGACGAAGGCCACCGGGTAGACCCCGAGATCGAGCAGCGCACCGCCGGCCAGGTCGGGATTCTTCAGGCGATGCCCCGGCCCGAGGTCCAGGCTCTGGCCGTGATCGGCGGAAACCGTGACGACCTCGCCGATCCGCCCCGCGGCGAGCCACCGGCGGATCACGGCAATGTGCGGCAGATGCCTCGTCCACATCGCCTCCATCGCGAACACTCCCGCCGCTCCGGCTGCGGCGAAGATCTCGTCGACTTCGATCTCGTTGCGCGCCAACGCCTTCTCGATGAGCAGATGCTTTCCGGCGGCGGCCATGAGAACCGCATGGTCGCGGTGGTGAGAGTGCGGGGACGCGACATAGACCGCGTCCACCTCGGGATCGGCACAGAGCTGTTCGTACCCGGCATACGCCCTGGGTATGCCGTGCCGCCGGGCGAACTCGGCGGCCCGTTCGGCATCCCGCGAGGCGACCGCAACGACCCTGCCGGCGGTGAAATCGCGAACCGCCTCGGCGAACTTGTTGGCGATCCCACCCGGGGCCAGGATGCCCCAGCGCAGTGGTGGTGCGGCGGCGGGATCGGGAACCGGTGACGCGTCGCTCATTCGGTGCCCTCGCCGTCGGCCATCCCCGTGCTGTCCACGGCACTCGCCCTGTCCCCGGCGCTGTCGGCGATGACCGGACCGTCGGCGATCACCGAACGAACGGAGGTCGGCAGCATCACCGTGCGGCTCACCGTGCAGAGCTTCTCGTGCGAGAGCGCAACGACCCGAGGCACGAGCGCCGCGGCGGTCCGGCCGGGCTCGTCGTCGGGGAAGGCGATCCGGAAGGTGATCTCGACCTCGGACAGGTGGTTGCCCAGGTCGTCGGACACCTTGACTCCGCTGCAGTCGACGACGAACGACTCCGGCTCGCTGCGCCGCGTGGTCACCTCGTCGACGTCCACGCTCGTGCATCCGGCGATCGCGGCGAGCAGCAGTTCCACCGGGGTGAAGTCCGCGTCCTGGCCCCGCCCGAGCACGACGGTGCCGCCGCGGGAGTTGGTCACGGCATAGCGGCCGGCGGAGGTGCGCTCGAGACGGACCGATCGCAGGCCGGGAGAAGGTGATGTCGAGGTCATGCGGACAGCCTGCCACGAGGGAACCGGACAAGTAGGGTGGTCGGCATGAGCACCGACCCAACGGCGAGCGAGCCCAGCCCGCTCGACCCCACGGCACCTATCACGCCGAGCTTCGACCCCGCGGCGACCACCCCGATGTCTCCCCCACCGCCGCCCAGCCCCTGGGACAGCGCCCCGACGCCGCCGCCGGCCGCTCCGCCCGCGCCACCCCCTCCTCCGGTAGCGCCGCCCGCCTCGCCGAGCCCCTGGGACACCGCGCCGCCCGCACCGATCGCGCCGCAGGAACCTCCCGCACCCCCGGCTCCCGCAGCTCCGCCGTATGCCGCGGCTCCGCCCGCCGCGAGCCCCTACGGCGCCCAGCCCGACTACGGACAGCCGGCCCCCTACGGACAGCAGGGCGGCTACGGGATGAGCGACTACGGGCTGGGCGCCCCGGGCCACCACGCCCAGCCTCCGCATGCCGCTCCGCCGCCGATGTACGGCGGGGCCATGTACGGCGGCATCGAGCACCCCCAAGGCACCATCGTGCTCATCCTCGGGATCCTCTCGATCGTCGTCTGCGGCGTCACCGGACCGTTCGCCTGGTCGATGGGCCGCAAGGCGCTGCGCGAAATCGACAGCAGCGGTCAGCCCTACAGCAACCGGGGCCAGGTCCAGGCCGGGATGATCACCGGCATCGTCGGGACGGTCTTCCTCGTCCTTGGCCTGCTGTACCTCATCTTCGTGCTCTTCATCTTCGGGGCGGCCGCGACCAGCGGCGGCTTCCGCTGACCGGCTAGCCGGCGCGCCCCCGGCGCGCGGCCGCGAAACGGTGCGGGGGGCGGCATACCCCAGTGGTATGCCGCCCCCGTTGCGTTCGCAGACGGCCGTCCCTACTGCCGGTAGCCGGCCAGGAAGTTGCCGATCCGCCCGATGGCCTCTTCGAGATCTTGGACGTGCGGGAGAGTGACGATCCGGAAGTGGTCCGGCCGCGGCCAGTTGAAGCCGGTGCCTTGCACGACGAGGATCTTCGCCTGGCGGACCAGGTCGAGGGCGAACTTCTCGTCGTCGTGGATCTCGTGCACCTCGGGGTCCAGCCGCGGGAAGAGGTAGAGGGCGCCACCCGGCTTCGTGCAGGACACCCCCGGAATCGAGTTGAGCAGCTCCCAGGCGCGGTTGCGCTGGGCCAGCAGCCGACCACCCGGGAGGATGAGTTCGTTGATCGACTGGTAGCCACCGAGCGCGGTGGCGATCGCGTGCTGGGCCGGGACGTTGGCGCACAGCCGCATGTTCGCCAGGATGTTGAGGCCCTGGATGAACGACCGGGCGTGGTGCTTGGGGCCCGACAACGCCATCCAGCCGGACCGGAAGCCGGCCACTCGATAGGCCTTGGACAGGCCGTTGAAGCTCAGGCAGAAGACGTCCGGCGCCAGCGACGCCAGCGCCGTGTGGGTGGCACCGTCGTAGAGGATCTTGTCGTAGATCTCGTCGGCCATGAGGACGAGTTCGTGCTGGCGGGCCAGAGCCACGATGTCGCGCAGGACGTCATCGGGGTAGACGGCGCCGGTCGGGTTGTTCGGGTTGATGACGACGATCGCCTTGGTCCGCGGCGTGATCTTCGCGGCGAGGTCGGCCAGGTCGGGGATCCAGCCGGCCTCCTCGTCGCAGAGGTAGTGCACCGGGGTGCCGCCCGCGAGCGCGGTCGCGGCGGTCCACAGGGGGTAGTCGGGGGCGGGGATGAGCACCTCGTCGCCGTTGTCGAGCATCGCCTGCATGGCCATGACGATGAGTTCGCTGACGCCGTTGCCGAGATAGACGTCCTCGGTGCCGACCCCCTCGACACCCTTGAGCCGGTAGTACTGGGTGACCGCCCGGCGAGCCGAGACGATGCCCTTGGAGTCGCTGTAGCCCTGGGCCAGCGGGAGCTGGGCGATCATGTCGACGAGGATCTCGTCGGGGGCCTCGAAGCCGAACGGAGCCGGGTTGCCGATGTTGAGCTTGAGGATCCGGTGGCCCTCGTCCTCGAGGCGCTTGGCCTCATCGAGCACCGGCCCACGGATGTCGTAGCAGACGTCGGCCAGCTTCTGGCTCTGGGTCACCTCGCGCATGGGTCCAGCCTCCCACGGCCGGTATGCCGCCCCCGCACCGATTTCTCAGCCCGTGGGCAGACGGGGGGTGGCCGGGCTCACGGAGGGGACGAACCGGTCATCGTGCCATGCTGGAGAACATGCGGGTCACCATGCTGTTGGCCGACCACGCGGCCGTTGCCGAGGGCAAGCTCTACATCAACGGCGGCGGGTGGTCCGTGCGGACGGCGGCTCCGACCCCAATGTTCCTGGCGCTCAAGTTCGACGTGCCGTGGGATCTGGCCGGTCGGCCCATTGCCGTCGAGATCCGCCTCATCGACGAGGACGGCCACCCGGTGACCTGGCCCCCCGCTCAGTCCGGGCAGCCGGTGAGTTTCACCGGCCGATTGGAGGTGCGGCAGCCTCAGGGCCTCAGTCCCGGGGCGCCGATCGACGCCGCGTGGGTGGTCCGGGTGCCGCCCCTGGCCCTGCCAGCCGGACGCCGGTTCTCCTGGCGGCTGGCGGTCGACGGACACCAACGCACCGACTGGGTCATCGAGTTCGCGACCCGGCCGGAGGCCTGACCCGGCGTGGGTCAGGGGGTCTTGTCGCCCCAGCGGTGCACGGTCCAGCCGCCCGCCTCGTCCCGGCGAAGGTCGACGACGACGGTGTTGTCCAGTGACGTCGACCGGAGGAAGTCGACGGTGAGGTTGGTCGCCCGATGGGCCGACCAGGTCCGGATGATCGCCCCGTGGCTGATGACCGCGACGGTGCGGTGGCCCGCGGCATACGCCTCGTCGACGACTGCATCGAAGCGGGTCAGGACCTCGCGGCCGCTCTCGCCGCCCGGCATCCTCGCGTCGAGGTCGTCGCGCCAGGACAGGATCGTCGTCAGGTAGCGCACCCAGTCCGGTGACATCTCGTCGTCTCCGGCCTGGATCTCGCGCACGCCGCCCCGGACGGTGACCGGCAGTCCGAGCCGGCTGGCCAAGGGCGCGGCCGTCTGCTGGCTGCGGGTGAGGTCGGAGGCGTAGACGGCCTCGATCGGTTCCGCGGCCAAGGCCTGCGCGAGGGTGTCGGCCTGGCCGAGACCGATCTCATCGAGCGGGGCGCCGGGGGCGGCGGTGTCCAGGAGCCGATCGATGTTGGAGGCCGTTCGGCCGTGGCGGATGAGCAACAGACGCACCCGGTGAGCGTATCCCCAGATGTCCCCTCGGCCTGCGGCTGTCACGGCGCGCGGAGGCCACGCGGTTGGGCACCCCACTCGACCCGAAGGGCGGAGCAGGTCACCCAGGCGTGGTGAGGAGAGCGACGGCCGCCGGCCGGGGGGACACCCGGACGGTGACGCCGACCTCCGGGGCTGCGCCCGAGTCCAGACGGGCGCTCGACTCGCCGATTCCTTCGACGTCGAGCAGCACCCGGGTGCCGTCGCCGCCCGACCGGGCGCCGGTCACGACCGCCTGGAACGTCCCGTCGGGGTTGAGCAGCATCGCGTCGCGACGAAGGGCCACCACCGGGCCCGCGGCGGCTGCCGCCTCGGTGGAGCGAGCCGCCGAGGACGCTGCGGCCCCAGCGCCGGGGGAGGCTGCGCAGAGGGTGAGCGCACGGCATACCCGGGCCGCGGCGTCCCCGTGCAGGACGGTGACGTAGCCAAGGAACCGGGCCGTCTCGGCATCCACCGGGTGCGCCCAGACCTGCGCCGTCGGACCCTCCTGGACCAGCCGGCCGGCCCGCATGATCGCCGTCCGGTCGGCCACCGCGAAGGCCTCGTCGTGGTCGTGCGTCACGAGCAGTGCCGTCGTGCCAGTCTCGGTGAGCACCCGACGCAGGTCGACGGCGAGCCGCTCGCGCAGCGACCGGTCCAGCGCCGACAGCGGTTCGTCCAACAGGAGCAGCCGGGGGCGGGCAGCCAGGGCGCGGGCCAACGCCACCCGCTGGGCCTCGCCGCCGGAGAGCGTGGCGGGGCGGCGCGCGGCATACCCGTCGAGGCCGACCAGCGCGAGCAACCGATCGACCTCCGCGCGGGCGGCCGGGCCGCGGATTCCCTTGCGCGCCAAGGCGTATGCCACGTTGCCGGCCACGTCGAGATGGGCGAAGAGCTGCCCGTCCTGGAACATCATGGCGAAGCCGCGCCGATGCGTGGGCACTCCTGCCAGGTCCTCCCCGGCGAAAGTCACCCGGCCGGCGGCGAGCGGTTCGAGCCCAGCGACGGCCCGCAAGAGACTCGACTTGCCACAGCCCGACGGTCCGAGGACCGCGGTCACGACACCAGCCGGCACATGGAGCGTCACATCGTCGACGGCCGACGTCGCGCCGAAGCGCACCGAGACACCCTCAACGGACAACATCAACGCGCTCCCTGGCCGGACGACATCAGAAGGCTCCCATCGAGGACACTCGCAGCCGCTCCACCAGCCCCATCACCGCGACCGTGACAACCGCGAGGACCACCGAGGCGGCCAGGGCCATCCCGAGATTGTCCGCGCCCGGCCGCCCGGCGAGTTGGTAGACGACGACGGGCAGGGTCGGTCGGTCCGGCCGGGCGAGGAAGCTCGTCGCCCCGAACTCCCCGAGCGAGACCGCCATGGCCAACCCGACCGCCGCGAGCAGGGGCCGCCAGATCACCGGCAGGTCCACCGTCGCCAGCACCTGCCACGGCCGGGCTCCCAGCGTCGCCGCGGCCTGACGCTGACGGTCGTCCACGGCGCGCAACACCGGTGCCAGGGTCCGCACGACCAGGGGCAAGGCGACGACCGCCTGGGCGATCGGGATGAGCACCGGGGACGTGCGCAGGTCCAGCGGCGGCCGGTCGAGGGTGACGAGGAATCCAAATCCCACCGTCACCGCCGACACCCCCAGCGGCAGCATGACGACGGCGTCGAGCAGCGAGCGCCAGCGCGCTCCGGTCGGCGAGCGAGTCGGCCGGCTGACGAGCACCGAGACGAGCAGGCCGAGGACCAGGGCCAACAGTGTTGCGTCGACGGCGACCCGCCACGACGTGGCCAGCGCATCCCACACGGTGACCGGCAGCGCGCTGCGGCCGCTCAGTCCGCCGACCTGGCCGAGCGCACGGTAGTTGTCCAAGGTCCACGCGCCCTCGCGGCGCAGCGACCGCAGGACGAGCGCGGTCACCGGGGTCAGCACGAAGGCCAGCACGAGCGCGGTCACCACCAACGACCCCACCGCGTATGCCGTAACGCGCGTCGGCGGGAGGGCCGCCTTCGCGGTCCGCCGAGCCGCGGGGTCGCGCGAGCGGGCCCGGTCGGCAACGACGAGCATCGCCACGACGGCGACGAGCTGGACGACCGACAGGACGGCGGCTCCACGCAGGTCGAGCAGGGCGGTGGTCAGCAGGTAGATCTCGGTCTCGACGGTGCCGTACTGCAGCCCGCCCATGGTGAGCACGACGCCGAACGCCGTGGCGCAGAACAGAAACACGACCGAGGCGGCCGAGACGATCGACGGGGCGAGGGCCGGCAGGGTGACCGTCCGGAGAACGACGGCTGGGCTCGCGCCCAGTGCTGCGGCGGCCTCTTCGGGTCGTCGGTCCAGCCCTTCCCAGGCCGCCCCGACGGTCCGCACGACGACGGCGAGGTTGAAGAAGACGAAGGCGGCCAGGATGCCACCCCAGTGACCATCGAGCCCGATCCCGCCCAACGGGCCCCCGTCGCCGAGCAACGACCGAAACATCACCCCGACGACGACGGTGGGTAGGACGAAAGGCATCGCCACGATGGCGCGCAGCACTCGACGACCCGGCACGGCGAGCCGATAGAGCGTGTGCGCCACCGGGACCCCGAGCAGCACGGCCAGCACGGTCGCGGCGGCGGACATCGCCAGGGTGAAGCCGACAATGCGCTGGGTGCGGGCCCGGCCGAGCACCTCGCCGAAGCCCGTCAGGTCCAGGACGCCGTCCGGGGCGAAGCCGCGGACGAGCATGGCCGACACGGGGACGGCGAAGAAAACGGCGAGGAAGCCGAGCGGGAGGATCGCCGCGACGGCCGTCGCGGCGATCCTCCCGGCTCGGTCCCTCGTCACCCTTGTCGACTCACTTGGCGGTGACCTCGGACCACTGACGCAACCACGTGTCCCGTTGGGCGGCAATCTGATCCGGTGCCACGACGAACGGCTTCTCGGCCACCTTGGCCCAGGCAGCCCAGTCGGCCGGCAGGGCCGCGCCTGAGTCGACCGGGAACATGTACATCGAGTCCGGAATCGCCTTCTGGACCGCCGGGCTCAGCAGGAACGAAACCAGGGCACGGGCCCCCTCGGGGTTGCGGGCGCCGGTCAGCACACCGGCATACTCGACCTGCCGGAAGCAGGTGTCCAGCAGTGCCGCGGTGGTCGGCTCCTTGGCCCCCTTGGGGATGGTGAACGGCGGGGACGAGGCGTAGGACAGGACGATCGGGCGGGTCCCCTTGCCCTCTCCGGCGCTGAAGTCCACCGAGTAGGCGTCCGTCCAGCCCGCCGTCAACTTCGTCCCATTGGCCATGAGCGCCCGCCAATAGGCCTGCCAGCCATCGCCCTTCGCGCCGATCGTCGCGAGCAGGAAGGCCAGCCCGGGGCTCGAGGTCGTCGCGCCCGGGGTGACGAAGAGATCCTTGTATGCCGGTTGGGTGAGGTCGTCGAGGGTCACCGGAGCCGGCTTGCCCTTGGCGGCGAACCACGTCTTGTCGACATTGACGCAGACGTCGCCGAAGTCGACCGGGGCGAGCTTCGCGGCGCCGGCGCCCGGCAGCGCGTGGGTGACGGCGCCCTTGGGCAGCGTCGGAGCATAGTCGGCCAGCACCCCTTCGGTCACCGCCCGGCTGGCGAAGGTGTTGTCGATCCCGAAGACCGCGTCGCCGATCGGGGATGCCTTGGTGAGGACGAGCTTGTTCGTCACCGTCCCGGCGTCACCGTTCTTGAGCACCTTGAGGGTGCAGCCGGTCGTCTTGGTGAACTCGGCGAGCAGGTCGGCGGGCAGGTCGAACGAGTCGTGGGTGACCAACAGCACCTCGGTCAGCGCGCCACAGCGGGGGGCTGCGGCGGTCGGCTGGCTTGCGCTCGCCGAACCCGTCGCCTTCGCCGGGGAGGCGCTCGTGGAGGTCGTCGTGGAGCCGAGCGAACAGGCGCTCAACAGGGTGGCCACCGCGGTCGTCAGACCGACGGCCATGATCGTGGTGCGGCGCGCGAACCCCTTGTCCCGCAACGGGACTCGCGCTGGGTGGTGGGCGGACGGCATACGAAACATCTCCTCCTGGTCAGGAGGGGCCGCCGACCCATCGGAGGTCGACGGGTGAGACTCGACTCCCTTCGCCGGTGCTAACCGGAGCAGGTTCGAGGGTCTGCGGCGAACCGCACTCTCAGCGCTGGGGCGCTCCCCTGTCGTGGTGATGATGACTTTACCCCGAGTCCGTGCGAGAGTCGGACCGAACGAGGCAGTCGCCGGTCCGGTGAGTGCGCCGGGCGGTGGAGCAGGAGGTGCGGGGAATGGGTCCGCTGGTGTGGAAGGTGCTGGGCACCGGGTCGGCCGTGCTCGCGGCGACCGTCGCCCAGAAGCTCGTCAGCAAGGGCTGGGAGGTCGCGGCCGGCAAGCCGGCCCCCGACGACCCGACCCACATCGAGGACACGACGGCCAAGGAGGCCCTGATCTTCGCGGCGGTGACCGGCCTCGTCGTCAGCGCGGCCAAGGTGATGGCCACCCGCAAGGCCGCCGCCTACTACGCGAAGTCGGCTGGACATCTGCCGGCCGCCATGCAGAAGGCCGCCGACGCGGCCTGACGCCGGGGCGTCAGCCGTCAGACCGCTTCGCGCAGCATGGTCAGTGCCTCGCGAATGAGCGGCGCGACCGGGCCGAAGGCATGCCGACCCTCGTCGACGACGACCCGGCCCCCGACGACCACCGTCAGCACGTCGCTGGCGTTGGCCGTGTAGATCACTTCGGCCGCCTTGCTGCCGGCGGTCCGGGTCGACTCCAGATCGACGGTGATGAAGTCCGCGAGCATCCCTGGGGAGAGCGAGCCGCCGTCGTACCAGCCCAGACTCTGATAGCCATGCACCGAACCGCACCGAACGAGCTGCCCGGTGGTGATCCGGCCGCGCTCGCCGCTGTCCAAACGTTCGTGCATTTCCAGCTCACGCAGTTCGACGAACGGGTCGATGAAGGCGTGCTGGTCGGTGCCGATCCCGACCGGTACCCCCGCATCGAGCAACTTCCGAGCCGGGGGTATGCCGTCGGCCATGTCCTGCTCGGACGTCGGGCAGACGACGACCTGGCACTCGGTGTCGGCGAGCAAGGAGATGTCCCGCTCGGTGAGGTGGGTCGCGTGCACCGCGGTCAGCTCCGGACCCAAGGCGTCGATGTCGGCCAGCCATTCGGTCGGGGTTAGGCCGTAGTACATCTGGCAGGCGAGGTTCTCGGCGGTCTGCTCCGAGACGTAGACATGCAGCGGGCGGTCGCCGACGAGCTGCACGGCATACGCCGCGTCCTCCTTGGGGACGGAGCGGACCGAGTGGATCGCCGCCCCGCGCCGCAGCAGATCGGTCTGCTCGATCCCGGCCGCCCGCGCCGCCCACGCCTCGACGGAGCCGTCGCTGAAGCGTTGCTGCACTCCGGCGAGCGGCAGATGACCCTCGGAGGTGAGTCCGCCGCTGAGGTAGAGCGTGTCGAGCAGAGTGAGCCGGATACCGACCTCGGCCGCGGCCTGCGCCAAGATGCCGCCCATGAGGTTGCGGTCGGCATAGGGCTTCCCGCCCGGGCCGTGGTGCAGATAGTGGTACTCGCCGACGACGGTGAAGCCGGCCAGGGCCATCTCGGCGAATGTCGCCCTGGCCAGTGCCAGGTAGAGCTCGGGGGTCATCCGGTCGGCCACGTCATACATCCGCACTCGCCAGGCGATCCCGTTGTCCCCGACGGACTGGGTGCGACCCCGCAGCGCCCGCTGGTAGACGTGCGAGTGGGCGTTGGCAAGACCGGGGAAGACGACCCCACGCAGCTTGACGTCGTTGGGCTGGCGGGAGGCACGCGGTTCGACGGCGACGAAGCGCCCGTCGTCGACGACGAGGCGCACACTCCGGGCGAGCCCCGAGGGCAGCCAGGCATGCTCGGCCCAGAACGACGACACGACACTCCTTGCCAGCCGGATCGATGACACGCTATTGGGGTGCACTCGACAATCACGGTGGTGCTGCGACGTGCACCTCCATCTTCACATTGCCATGTCCGCCTGTCTGGCGACCGGGCCAACGTCCCGCCTTCGGAGTCCCGGCCCCCCATCGACCTGCTCCCCGGACGGCATACCCTGACCGGATGGCGAATCCGGACGCAGGTGAGACCCGCGCGTTCGCGGCGCTCGACGCCGCGGGAGTGGCGTATGCCGTCACCCGGCACGGTCCGGTCGGCTCGCTCGCCGAGGCGGCCGCACTTCGGGGGGTCGCGCCGGGGGACATCGTCAAGACCCTCGTCGTGCGGCGGGCCGAGGACGACTTCCTCTTCGTCCTCGTCCCGGGCGACCGGCAGTTCTCCTGGCCGAAACTGCGGGCCTTGTTGGGGACCTCGCGGCTGTCGATGCCGGACGCAGCCGGGGCGTATGCCGCCACCGGCTACCAGCGCGGGACGATCACCCCGTTCGGGTCGAGCCGGGCCTGGCCGGTCGTCGCGGATGTCTCGGTGGCCGGGCGGCGCATCTCGATGGGTGCCGGGGCGCACGGGGTGGCGGTGACCGTCGACGGGGATGCGGTCATCGCTGCGCTCGGTGCCCGGGTCGCCGACGTGGCCGATGGGGTCGATCGCATCGATGGGGTCGATCGCGCCGATCCGGCCGCGCAGGCCGCGGACGGTCAGTAGGCCGCGAGCCCAGGGTCGTCGGCGGGCGGGTCCGGCAGTGGTGGGATCCTCGTCAGCCACCAGGCCAGACCCAGTCCGATCACCCCAAGCCCGCCGGTGAGGGCCAGCACGGCCCACCAGCCCCCGCCCGCCCAGGCCGGGCCGGCCAGCCCGCCGAAGACCGACGAGCCGAGGTAGTAGGACACCAAGTAGAAGGCCGAGGCCTGGCCGATCCCGCCGCCCCCGGCCTGGGACCGCGCGGCAACCCACCCGGCGGCCAGCCCGTGCACCGCGAAGAACGCCCCCGAGAAGAAGACCATCCCCAGCAACACCGTCCACAGCGGAGCGGCGGCGGTCAGGCCCAAGCCGATCAGCGAGGCGGCGAAGGCGACCGGGAGCACCGGGCGACGGCCGATCCGGTCGGCCAAGCGACCGGCATACGCGGAGGTGACCGAGCCGGGAGCGTAGGCGAGGTAGACCAGGGACGCGGTCGCGACGCTGAGGGCGTAGGGCTCCGCGCGCAGCCGGAACCCGATGGTGTTGAACAGCGCGATGAAGGCCCCCATGGAGACTGCCGCGACCCCATAGAGCGCCAGCAGCGCCGGGTCGGTGAGCAATCGACGGATCGTCGCGCGGCGATCCTCGGGCGAGAGGTGGGTGCGGGTGAAGCCGGTCGAGGCGGGCAGGGTGAGCAGCACGACGATCGCGCAGACCAGGCCGATCCCGCCCATCGCGGCCAGCGCCCACCGCCAGCCGGCGAGATCGGTCACGGCGCCGACGATGAGTCGACCGACCATGCCGCCGATCGCCGTGCCACCGACGTAGAGGCCGGTCGCGCCCGCATGCGCCTCGGGGGCGATCTCCTCGCGGAGGTAGGCCATCGCGACGGCGGCCATGCCGGCCAGCGAGATGCCCTGCAGGCCGCGCAGCACGAGCAGGGTCGGCCAGTTGGGGGCCAGCGAGTGGGCGATTCCGATGAGGCTGGTGGCCACCACGGACACCCGGATGATCGGGGTCCGGCCGATCCGTTCGGTGATCGGGCCGATGACGAGCATGGCTGCGGCCATCGCCAGGGTGGTCACCGAGATCGACAGGGTGGTGGCCGAGACCGGCATACCGAAGTCTGCGGCGAGCTCGGGCAGGACGGCCTGCGGGGAGTAGAGCAACGCGAAGGTCGTCACGCCGGCGGCGAACAGCGCGACGGTGACCCTCCGGTATGCCGCCTGCCCAGGTCGGTACCCCACGGTGGGTCAGCCTCTCACCTCCTCGACTCGGATTGTTCCCTCCTCGACTCCGACTGCTCCCTCCTCGACTCTCCCGTCGCCCGCCCCACTTCGCCGAGACTTGACATCGCGACCACCCGAGACGGCGGGTCAGGCAGCAAGGTCACTCTCGGCGGGCTGTCAGGGGACGGGGAGACTGGATAGGTTCGAGGCATGCGCGCTGTCACCGTTCCCGTGCCGGGCGGGCCCGAAGCCCTCGTCCTCGCCGAGGTCCCCGACCCGGTCCCCGCCGCCGACGAGGTGCTGCTCGAGGTCGTCGCCGCCGGGGTCAACCGCGCCGACCTGCTCCAGCGCGAAGGGCACTATCCCCCGCCACCTGGCGCACCGGCATACCTCGGGCTCGAGGTCAGTGGCCGGGTGGTGGCGGTGGGCGCGGACGTCACCGGCTGGTCGGTCGGCGACGAGGCGTGCGCGCTGCTGTCCGGAGGCGGGTATGCCGCGCGCGTCGCCGTCCCGGCCGGGCAACTGCTGCCGATCCCCGCGGGAGTGAGCCTCGTCGACGCGGCGGCGCTGCCCGAGGTGGCCTGCACGGTGTGGTCGAACGTCTTCATGACCGCCGGGCTGGCTCCGGGGCAGTGGCTGCTCGTGCACGGCGGCTCGTCGGGCATCGGGACCATGGCTATCCAGTTGGCAAAGGCGGCGGGAGCGCACGTCGCCGTCACCGCGGGGTCGGCCGAGAAGCTCGAGGTGTGCCACTCGCTCGGCGCCGAGGTCCTCGTCAACTACCGCGAGGAGGACTTCGTCGCGGCGGTCCGGGCGGCGACGGCGGGCGACGTGGTCGGGGTTGCGTCGCCGGTGGGCGGTCGTCGCGGTGGGCCGGGTGCCGACGTCATCCTCGACAACATGGGTGCCAAGTACCTCGCCCGCAATGTCGAGGCGCTGGCGGCATACGGGCGGCTCGTGGTGATCGGTCTGCAAGGGGGGACGCGGGCCGAACTGGACCTTGGCCTGGTGCTGCGCAAGCGGGCTGCCGTCATCGCGACCTCGCTGCGGGCGCGGCCGGCCGACGAGAAGGCGACCATCGTCGCGGCGGTGCGCGACCACGTCTGGCCCTTGGTCGAGTCGGGTGTGGTGCGGCCGATCGTGCACGCCCGGTACCCGCTGGCGGAGGTGGCCGAGGCGCACCGCCTGCTGGCCGCTTCGACGCACATCGGCAAGGTGCTGCTGACCCTGTGACGCCTCGAGCACCGTGACGCCTGGAGCACCGTGACGCCTGGAGGCCGTGACGCGTCGACCACCGTGACGCCTTGACGCCCTGACTCCTCCGACCGGATTTCCTCACACACGCGGAGGAATTCCGTGCCTGGCAGGCTGCTGCGCCCAAATTCCTCACACACGCGGGGGAAATCCCGGGAGGAGCCC
>CAZNLX010000019.1:0-17545 GCA_964573925.1 uncultured Intrasporangiaceae bacterium | reverse complement strand
TGGCGGTGTAGACCGGCATGAGCGGGAAGCCCACGACGTTCTCGTTGGTGCGGCCAGGGCCAGGGAACTGGGTGTGCTTGTGCACCATGACGAGGATGATGTGCGCGGTGAACAACCCGATGAGCACGGCCGGCAACAGCAGGACGTGGACCGAGTAGAGCCGCGGGATGATCGCCTCGCCCGGGAACGTGCCACCGAACAGCAGGTAGGAGATGTAGGAGCCGACCAGCGGGATGGACCGGATGAAGCCCTCGGCGGCCCGGATACCGGTGCCGGACAGCAGGTCGTCCGGCAGGGAGTAGCCGGCGAAGCCCTCGACGATGGCCAGCATCGACAGGATCGTGCCGATGACCCAGTTGAGCTCACGGGGCTTGCGGAAGGCTCCGGTGAGGAACACCCGCAGCATGTGCACGGTGATCGCCACGCAGAACATGAGGGCGGCCCAGTGGTGGATCTGCCGGATGAGCAGACCGCCGCGGACGTCGAAGGAGATCGCCAGGGTCGAGGAGTAGGCCTCGGACATGACGACACCCTGCAGCGGGATGTAGGAGCCGTTGTAGGGGATCTGTCCGGCGCTGGGGATGAACCAGAACGACAGGAAGACACCGGTGAGCAGGCAGATGATCATCGAGTACATCGCCACTTCACCGAGCATGAAGCTCCAGTGGTCGGGGAAGACCTTCTTCATCATGAAGGCCGCACCCTTGGCGATGCCGGTGCGCTCGTCGACCCAGCTGGCCGCCGCACCTACCTTGCTGCTCGAGGCGGCAGGAGCCTTGGCGTCGTTGGCGCGCAGGTCGGCAGCGGTGCGCGCGGAGGCGGTGGTGCTCACTTGAGGCGCTCCCAGTAGCTCGGGCCGACAGGCTCGGCGAAGCCCTGCGGGGCGACGAGGTAGCCCTCGTCGTCCACGGTGATCTTCAACTGCGGCAGCGGACGCTTGGCCGGGCCGAAGATCACCTCGCAGTCACGGGTGACGTCGAAGGTCGACTGGTGGCACGGGCAGAGCAGGTGGTGGGTCTGCTGCTCGTAAAGGCCCACCGGGCAGCCCACGTGGGTGCAGATCTTCGAGTAGGCGACGATGCCCTGGAAACCCCAGTCGCGGGCCTTGCGACCCAGTGCGTCGTCCTTGAACTCGGTCGGGTTGAGACGCATGAGCAGGACGGCGGCCTTGGCCTTGGCCTCAAGAACCCCGTGCCATTCGGCGTGGCCTTCCTTGACGTTGTGCTCGCGCAGCTCCTTGAGCGTCTCGGGCATGACGTGGAAGACGGACCCGATCGTGACGTCCGAGGCCTTGATCGGGGTGAGTTCCGGGTCGCGGACCAGCCGGATCGGCTTGCCACCCTTGGGCACGTCCCAGATCGTCTGCTTGAGCTCCTCGAGCGCCTTGGTGGGGTTGCCCATCGAGCCGGCCAACTGCACACCCAGCGGAAGGGCAAACAGGCCGAGGGCCGCGCCGGCGGTCGCCTTGATCATCGGGCGGCGAGCCAACTGCGCCGACTCGGCACCCGCCGCCAGGGCGTTGACCGCCTTGGCCCGGGTCTCGTCCGAGGACCGGATTGCGTGGCGCTCCTCGACGACCTCCTCGTCGGACATGATCGTCTTCGCCCAGTGGACGGCGCCGAAGCCGATGCCCAGCAAGGAGATCCCCAGGCACACCCCGAGCATGACGTTGAGCAGGTTCGTCAGGCCGACGAAGGGCAGGAAGACCGAGGTCGTCCGGTCGATCGCGAAGTAGCTGACGATGAAACCCAACGTGCCGAGGATCGACAGCGTGAAGAGCACGCCGACCTGCCGCTCGGCGCGCTTCGCGGCCTTCGGGTCGTCGTCGGCAGCACGGTGGACGTGCGGCGGCAGGCCCGGGTTGGGGAAGACCGCGGGGAGTTCGCCCGCGGCGACGTGGTGCCCCTGGTCGAGGCTGACGGTGCCGGCGCCGCTCGCCGACCCGCTCGTGGGGGTGACCTGGTCAGTCATGAGGTCATCGATCCTGTCGGTCGTGGGTGGCGGGCGGTCAGGCGGCCTTCTGGCCGAGCCAGAAGGCGCAGGCGATCATGAGCAGCAGCCCGAAGATCCAGATGAACATGCCCTCGGAGACGGGGCCGAGGTTGCCCAGGGACATGCCCCCGACGTTGGGCTGGTGCTGGGTGGTCTGCAGGTAGGCGATGACCGACGCCTTGGCCTCGGGGGTGAGGTTGGTGTCGTTGAAGACGGGCATCGACTGCGGGCCGGTGAGCATGGCCTCGTAGATGTACTTGCCGTCCACGCCGTAGAGCGATGGGGCGTACTTGCCGCGGGTCAACGCACCGCCGGAGCCGGCGAAGTTGTGGCACATCGCGCAGTTGACCCGGTAGATCTCGCCGCCGAGGGCGATGTCGCCGCCCTGGCCGGTGGTCTCCTTGCCCTCGGGGATGGCCGGGCCGGGGGCCAGCGAGGCGACGTAGGCGGCGATGGCCGCGATCTCCTCCTCGGAGTACTTCACCCGGTCGATGCGCGGCGCCTGGACGTTGGGGCCGGCGAGCGGCATACGCCCCGTGCCCATCTGGAAGTCGACCGCGGCCGCGCCGACGCCCATGAGGGTGGGGCCGGACTTGGTGCCCTCGGCGTTCAGCCCGTGGCAGGTGGCGCAGTTGGCCAGGAAGAGCTGCTTCCCGAGCGCCGCGTCCTCGGCCGTGGCGACCGCGGCCTGGGCGGGCTTGGGGGCGAGCATGGAGTATGCCGTCCCGACCAGGGCCAGCCCGAGGAAGAGCAGGATGGCGATGGCGGCGGGGTGCCGGCGACGTGCGGCCATGGCGTTCACGATGTCGTCCTGTCGTGGATTCTCGTGGGGCGGGGGGTGTCGAGGCTCACTTGAGCAGGTAGATCACGGCGAAGAGCGCAATCCACACGACGTCGACGAAGTGCCAGTAGTACGAGGTGACGACCGCGCCCACTGCCTGGGTGTGGGTGTAGCGGCGGGTCGTGAAGGTCCGGCCGATGATGAGCAGGAACGCGATGAGACCGCCGGTCACGTGCAGACCGTGGAAGCCGGTCGCCATGTAGAACACCGAGCCGTAGCGGTCGGAGGAGAGGGTCACGTTCTCGGACACCAACTTGGCGTACTCGTAGACCTGGCCGGCGATGAAGATCGCGCCGAAGATGTAGGTCACGACGTACCACTCCCGCATGCCCCACTTGCCGATCTCGGCGAGCTTGCCGGTCCGGGCCGCCTGGCCGCGCTCCGCCTTCATCACGCCGATCTGGCACCAGACCGAGGAGATGACGAGGATCGCGGTGTTGAGGGTCGCGAAGGTGATGTTGAGCTTCGCCGTCTGCTCCGCCCAGAGGCCGGCCGAGACCGATCGCAACTGGAAGTAGATCGCGAAGAGACCCGCGAAGAACATGAGTTCGGAGGAGAGCCAGACCATGGTCCCGACCTGGACCATGTTCGGTCGGGTCGCGGGGCCGTGCCCGGAGCTCACTGGGTGCGCTGGAATCGCCGATGCTGTCGCCACGCGCGCCATTATGGCGTGTCGAGTGTCGGCATGTGCGACCGACCCCCCGGTTTGTCGCCGAACGCTTCCGGATTGTGCTCAGCGGCGGCGCATGAGCTTGGTCACCCAGGCCGTTGCGCGGGCTCGCCGGGCATCGGGTCAACCCTCGGGCCGACCGTCCGGCCGGGTCGCCAGGGGCAGGCTCGGGGCCGGAGGGGTATGCCGCGACGCGCATCACCTGCACCGCGCAGGCGCGCGCGAGGGACGACTAGCATGAGCGCCATGACCGCTTCGCAGGCGCCCGCTTCCTCCTCGACCGCCGCTCCCGTCCGACAGATCTCCGTGTTGCTCTACAGCGACGACGCGACGGTTCGTGACGCGGTGCGACTGGCCGTCGGCCGACGCCCGGCGAAGGACGTCGAGGTGACCGCTTGGCAGGAGTGCGCCACGCACGCCGCTGTCGTCACGGCCGTGGACACCCAACGTTTCGACGTGCTGGTCCTCGACGGCGAGGCCGCGCCCATGGGCGGCATGGGGCTGTGCCGGCAGTTGAAGAACGAGATCTTCAACTGCCCCCCCACGCTCGTGCTCACCGGACGGGTCCAGGACGGCTGGCTGGCCGCCTGGTCGCAGGCCGACGCCGTGGTACCGCACCCGCTGGACCCGGTCGCCGTGTCTCGTGCGGTCGCCCAATTGGCCCGGGCCGCCGCGTCGGCCACCCCCTGACGGTCCCGCCGATGACCTTGGGGGCCGGGAAGCACTCCTGGCCGGAGACCTATTCACAGTTGCTGCAACGCGGCCACTTGTCCCGCCAGGAGTGCGCCTGGGCGATGGGCGAGATGATGCGCGGCGAGGCGACACCGGCCCAGATCGCCGGATTCCTTATGGCGCTGCACGCCAAGGGGGAGACGGTCGAGGAGATGCGCGGGCTCGCCGACGAGATGCTGGCCCACGCCACTCGGATCGAGGCTCCGCACCCGAGTGTCGACGTCGTCGGCACCGGGGGGGACCGCGCGCACACCGTGAACATCTCGACGATGGCCGCCATGGTCTGCGCGGCCGCCGGGGTGCCGGTGGTCAAGCACGGCAACCGCGCCGCGTCGTCCGCCTCCGGCTCCGCGGATGTCCTGGAGGCGCTCGGCATCGACCTGTCCCTGTCGGCGAGCCGGGTCGAGGCTCTGGTCCACGAGGTCGGAATCACCTTCTGTTTCGCCCAGCAGTTCCACCCGTCGATGCGACACGCCGCCGGGACCCGTCGGGAACTCGGGGTGCCGACCGCCTTCAACTTCCTCGGCCCGCTCACCAACCCCGGACAGCCCACGTATGCCGCCGTCGGCGTCGCCGATGCCCGGATGGCCCCGATCATTGCGGGGGTCTTTGCCGGGCGCGGTCGTGACGCGGCGGTGTTTCGCGGTGACGACGGCCTTGACGAGCTCACCCTGGCGACGACCTCAACGGTTTGGTGGGTGCGCAACGGTGACGTCGTCGAGCACCAACTCGACCCTGCACGGCTGGGGCTGCGCTACGCACCGACCGAGGCATTGCGCGGCGGCACTGCGGCATACAACGCGCAGGTGGTCCGCGACGTCTTCGCGGGCGCGGGCGGGCCGATTCGCGATGCGGTCGTGCTCAATGCGGGCATCGCGCTGGCGGTGACGGCCGACGCGGACTCCGGGCGCACCCCGAGTGCCGTTCACGACGGTGTCCGCGCCGGGATGGACCGGGCCACGCAGGTGCTGGACTCCGGGGCGGCCGGCGACCTCGTCACCCGCTGGGTGGCCGCGAGCAACCGCAGCTAGCCGAACCAGCGGCTCGGCCCGAGCGGCTCAGTCGAGACCGAGGCTGAATGCAGCTTCGAGATCGTGCCGGCTGTAGGTGCGGAAGGCGATGTGGGTCGTCGTCGCCACGACACCCGTCACCTTGGAGAGCTGGTCGGCGATGACGTCGGCCAGGTGCTCGTGCTCGCGCACCCGGATCATCGCGACGAGGTCGGCGTCGCCGGTCACCGAGTAGACCTCGGTGACCCCGGCGATCGCGGCGATCTCCTGGGCGACCTCGGGAATGCGGGCGACGTCGCAGCGAACGAGGACGATGGCGGTGATCACGCTGCCAGCCTAATGGGCGGACAGGCCCGCTTTGGCGGAGCCCGCCCCACCGACCGGACAGGTCCACTCGCCGTCAAGGGTAACGATCCGGACACCGGGGCTCTCCAACCAGCGCAGGATGAGTTCGGTCTCCTCCGGGTATGCCGCCGGGGCCGGCCCGACCGGCGGTGCCACCACCTCTGCGCTGGCCCGCAAGGACTCGACGTAGATCAGTGGATCGGCCCCCCGTGGGGCCACGCTCGTGCCGGCCAGCCGGCCGTGCCGCACGCAGACCAACTCCCACCAGCCGTCCTCGATGCGGCGAGCCGCCACCAACTCGGGGCTGGCGGCCAGCGGGGCGAGCCGCTGAGCCCGGGCCACCCCCTTGACGAGATGCCCGAGCCGGTCGCGAACGGTGCCGGCGTCCTCGAAGCGTTGCTGCCCGGACAGGACCGTCATCCGATCCCGGAGGGCGTGGACGACTCGGCGTCCGTCGCCGGTCAGCAGGTCGGCTGCGGTCCGGACCAGGGCGGCATACTCCTGGGGGGTCTGGCGCCCCTCACAGGGGGCACCGCACCGGCCCAGCTCGGCCAGCGCACAGGCCGAGCCAGCCGCCCGCGCGGTTAGCCGGGTCGTGCACTGGCGCAGCGGGAGCACGTCGTGGACGGCCGCGGCGGCAGCCTCGGCGGCGGCCCGGGAACTGAACGGACCGGCATACCGGGCGCCCTGGTCGGCGTCCGGGCGAACCTCTCTGACGATGGACAGCCGCGGGAACGGCTCGACGGTGAGCTTGAGCCACAGCACCCGGTCCGGATGGGTCGACCGGCGGTTGTACCGCGGTCGGTGCTCGGCGATGAGCCGCAGCTCGCGGACCTGGGCCTCCAGCGTGGTCTGGCAGACGATCGGCTGGATGGAGGTGGCCACCGCCACCATCTCGGCCATCCGGGTGCGTTGCTCGGCGGCGGTGAAGTAGCTGCGGGCCCGGACCCGAATGTTGCGAGAGGTACCGACGTAGAGCGGGCGGCCCTGGGCGTCCTTGAAGACGTAGACCCCGGGGGCCGGCGGCAGGTCGTCGGCGAGGAATCGCTTGCGTCGCTGCGCCGGGGTGACCCGCGAGCTGTAGCTGGTCAACTCCTCGAGGGTGTGCACACCGAGGTTGCCGACTCGCTCCAGCAGGGCGTGCAGAACATCGACGGTCGCTCGGGCGTCGTGCAGGGCCCGGTGGTCCGGCGTGGTCCGGGCTCCGAAGAGGCTGGCCAGCGACCCCAACCGCCGGTTGGGTGCCTCATCCTTGCCGACCAGGTGCCGGGCCAGGGTCACCGTGTCGACCACCTGGAAGCCCGGCCACGGGTGGCCGGAGGCAGCCGCCGCGCCCTTGAGAAAGGTGATGTCAAAGCCGGCGTTGTGGGCGACCAACACTGAGCCTCGGGCGAACTCGAGGAAGGCCGGCAACACCGTGTCAATCCGAGGGGCGGCGGCGACCATGTGATCGGTGATCCCGGTCAGCACCTGGATGAAGGCCGGGATGGGGGAGCCGGGGTTGACCAGGGTCTGGAACTCACCGAGCACGTCGCCGCCACGGACCTTGACCGCACCGACCTCGGTGATCGCACTGTCGTTCGCGCTACCGCCGGTGGTCTCCAGGTCGACGACGACGAAGGTGACCTCGCGCAGAGGGGTGCCCAGATCATCGAGGGTGCCCTGGACCGCCTGCATGGATCCGACCGTAGGACCCAGGTCCGACAGCCCCTGGGAGGCGCGCACACGCCGGGTTGTCAGACCCGGGTCCTACCGTCGAGGTCGAGTCCTGGTGGGGCTCGACAAGCGAGTCCACCGAGCCGACAAGGAGCCGACGATGATCGTCACGTGCGCGACCTGCCCCGTGCGGGGCCTGCGGTGCGACGACTGTGTGGTGACCGTGGTGAGCACGCTCGCCGTCGGACCTCCGGGCGGGATGCCGCTGGACGCGGCCGAGCGTCGCGCAGTCGGCCTGTTCGTCTCCGCCGGCCTGGTGGACTCCTGGTATGCCGCCTCGCTGCAGGCGACAGGGCACGGGCAGGGCCAGGCCGTTGGCTGAACCCCGGGTGGTTCGCAGCCGCGGACCTACCATCGCCCTGTGAGCAGATCGGGCCGTCGGACGGGCACAGCGATGGCGACTCGCGCGGCTGCACCGACGTGGGCCGGGCTGCTGGGGGTTCTGCTGATCGGCGTCGTGGGTTGCGCGTCGCCGCGCGTCGGTGGGGACACCGGGCCCGGCGCGTCGGCGTCGGTCACCGCGGACCTGGGCGCCCCGTTGCCGACTCCGGCCACCGGGGTAGTGCCCGGGCCGGACGCCACTGGGTCAGTGGCCACGGGCCCGGTGGGCGCGGAAGCTCGAGGCGCGGCACAGGCCACCGCTGCGCTGAACCGGCTGTTCGCCCAACGCAGCACCGCCGTCCGCGACGGTGACCGCTCGGCGTGGGCGGCGACCGTGGCCGATCCTGGCGGGGCGGCCGGCCGGGCCGAGTTCGCGGCATACGAGGCATTGCTGGCGCTGGGGGTGCGTGACCTGAGCGGCGTTGTCGTCGGGTCCGCGCCGACGCCGGTCGCGGAGCCGACGCCCGACCACACGATCGGCCAGGCCGACGCCGGACCGATACCGGCCCGCTGGACCGCGACGGTGCGGCTCGGCTACTCCGTGCCCGGGGTGGACCGGGGCCCTCGCGAGGTGGACCGCCGGGTCACCCTCGTCCGATCCGAGGGCCAGTGGCGGATCGAGCGGTGGCTGCAGCCGGGGGACCGTTGGGAGGTTTTCGATCTGCTGGGTTTGCAGGTGGCCCGTACCGAGCGGACCGTCGTGGCCGGCGCAGTCCCGGTTCAGACGCTGCTGGACCGCCTGGCCGAGGCGGAGTCGGGCCAGGACCGGGTGGCTTCGGTCTGGGGGAGCGTGGTCCCGGCGCTCCTCGTGGTGACCGACACGCCCGAACAGGCCGCCCACTTGCTCGGGACCCCGGCACCGGCCGAGTCGCCCGCGCCGGTCCCGGTCCGGTCCACGCCACCCCTGGCCGGGCGACCGTCGGCTGCGCTGGCCGCGACGACCCATGGGGCGCGGGCTCCCCGAGCCCCCGCCCTCGCCGACCGGGTGATCCTCGACCCGCAGGGAATGGCCCGGCTCACCCCGACCGGGCGGCGCGTCGTGCTCACCCACGAACTCACTCACGTCACGGTGCGGGGCAGCACCGCCCACGATCTGCCGATGTGGTTGTCCGAGGGTTTCGCCGAGTGGGTGGCCTTCGGCGACACCGGGTTGTCCGAGGCCGTCGTCGCTCAACGGCTGCTCGATCGGGTCCGCGGCGCGGGGCCGCCGGCCGACCTGCCCGCCGCGGTGGAGTTCGCCGGCCTGGCGGGTGACCCGGCGGCGGCATACCAGGGCGCCTGGCTGGCGGTGTCCTGGCTGGCCGATCGGTCCGGGCCGGCGGGCCTGGTGGCCACGGTTCGCGCAATGGCGGGGGATCCGTCGAGCGAGCCGGTGACCGACCCGCCAACGGTCGAAGCCGCGCTGCGGCGGGTGACCGGCCTGGGACAGGCCGACCTTGTCGAGGGCTGGCGCTCCCGGTTGCTCTCCCTGGCCCGGGGGTGACCGGCCGGATCTGGCGTCGAAACGCTGGATTTCGCATCGGAAGCGCACGTGCGCGACGCCTGCTGTCGGGTTGCCCACCCCCATCAGCCGGTCACAGGTGCCTACGGCCGCGCTAACCTACCTGCCATGGCCGATCGCACCGAGTCTTCCATCCACGTGGACGCCAAACCCGGGATCGTCCTGGACGTCATCGCCGACTTCGAGGCCTACCCGGAGTGGGCCGCCGAGGTAAAGCGGGTCTCGGTGCTCTCCGAAGAGGGCGACGGATGGGCCGACCGTGTCGAGTACACCCTCGACGCCGGTGTCATCAAGGACACCTACACGTTGGACTACGAGTGGGACATCGCCGACGACGGCACCGGGGTCGTCTCCTGGAGCCTCGTGCGAGCGACCGTGCTGCGGGCGATGAACGGCTCCTACACCATCGCCCGGGACAAGGGCGGCTCGAAGGTCACCTATCGATTGGCCGTGGATCTCAACATCCCCATGTTGGGGATGCTCAAGCGCAAGGCCGAGCAGCAGATCGTCGACACCGCCCTCAAGGAGCTCAAGAAGCGCGTCGAGGGCTGATCGTGACCGATGAGGGGAGCGATCGGATCGGTTCGGTCGCGGAGGAAGCGGCGCGCCTGTTGGGGGTTTTCGCCGCGGGGGTTCCGGAGGCGCACCTGCGTGCCGCTGGATCGCGGGTAGCGGGGGAGCCGACCACCGACGACGTCTGCCCCGAGTGTGGTCACGACCCGCATGCCGCCGCGTCGACCGACTCGGTCTGCCGGATCTGCCCGATCTGCCGGGTGCTCAACGTGGTGAAGTCGATCAGCCCGGAGACCCTCGACAAGATCGCCGATGTCGTCGACCTGGTCAGCGACGGGCTGCGCGGGTTCGCCGCCAGCCGACGCACCGAACCGGCCCCGGCAGGCGCCGGGGCACGGACTGGGCCCGGCGGCGGCCCTGGCAGCGGCGGTGCCGCAGGAGCGGGGGCCGGTGCACGCGCCGAGGCCGAGCCAGACGTGCCGTGAGCGCGGCATACGCGATCGGGATCGACATCGGCGGGACGAAGGTGGCCGGCGGTGTCGTCGACGGCGACGGTGTCATCCACGCCCGGGCCAGGGCTGAAACCCCGCACCGGTCGACCTCGCCCGAGGTGGTCGAGAACGCCATCGTCGGGGTGGTCGACGACCTCCTCGGTCAGGTGGGCCGGGAGACCGTCGGCGCGGTCGGCGTCGGAGCGGCGGGTTTCGTCGGGGCGGACCGGGCCACCGTGGTCTTCGCGCCGCATCTGTCCTGGCGCAACGAGCCCCTGCGCGAGGCGCTCTTCGGCCGCCTCGGGCTGCCGATCACCGTGGACAACGACGCCAACGCCTCGAGCTGGGCCGAGTGGCGATTCGGGGCCGGGCGCGGCGAGAGCCACCTGGTCATGGTCAACCTCGGCACCGGAATCGGTGGCGGGATCGTCCTCGGCGGCCGAGTGGAGCGGGGACGGTTCGGCATCGCCGGTGAGTTCGGTCACATGCAGGTCGTCCCGGACGGACTGCGCTGCGAGTGCGGCAACCGGGGTTGCTGGGAGCAGTACTCCAGCGGAAACGCCTTGGTGCGCGAGGCGCGGGCGCTCATCGCGGCCAATTCACCGGTCGCCGGTGACCTGCGCGCCCGAGTCGGTGGTGACCCAACACGACTGACTGGGCCGTTGGTCACCGAGGCGGCCCGGGCGGGGGATCGCACCGCCATCGAGTTGCTCGCCGAGGTCGGGCGCTGGCTCGGGGTCGGCATCGCCAACCTCGCCGCGGCCTTCGACCCGGGGGTCTTCGTCATCGGCGGCGGGGTGAGCGCGGCGGGCGAGTTGCTGCTGGGACCGGCCCGGGAGAGCTATCGGCGCCAGTTGACCGGCCGCGGTTACCGCCCGGAGGCCAGGATCGTGGCGGCCTCGCTCGGCAACGACGCAGGGGTCATCGGTGCTGCCGACCTCGCCCGGGTCGAGGCGCAGCCCTAGACGCGCGCCCCGTTGTCGTCCGGGTCCCGCTCGGTCGACCCGCGCAGGACCATGAGGCCGAAGCCCGCCGCGGTGAGCACGATGCCCAGCACCACCCACCAGCCTGGATCAGGGTTGCGGGACAGGAAGGCAGCCCAGATGACGACGAGCGGTCCGGCGCACATCCCGAGGACGGCAAGCCAGTAGGTCGCGTCGTGCACCGGCGGGAGTTCAGGTGGTGGTGGCTCAAAGTGTTCCTCGTCGTCCGCCGTCGTGTAGCCGCGCCAGCCGAACAGTTGCTCCCCGTCCGGGTCGGACTCGATCTCGAGTTCGGGCTCGGTATGCCGCCCCGGCGCGGCCGCCTGCGGCGGGTGCCCGGAGAACTCCGCCGGCCCGGCCGGGAACGGTTCGAGCGGCTCCAGCCGCTCGCCGATCGGCTCGCTCGACGGCGTCTCGGGCTCGCGATCCCAGTGCGCCACGATTGCCGCGAAGCGCTCATCGATGTCTTTCGAGGATTCGGGCACAACGGGCTGCCACTGCTCGGAATCGGGCGCAGCGGCGGGGTCGGGCGCCTCGTCGTCGGTCACCCACCTAGTATCGGCTGAGCTGGCGCCCCGTGGTCGACAACCACGCGCCCTGGTTCGCGAGTGCTCTAGAGTGCTCCCGGTCCCATAGGAAGGGCAGGCCACGTGTTCTATTGGTTCCTCAAGACAGTCGTCCTCGGCCCGATCCTCAAGCTGCTCTTCCGGCCCTGGGTCGAGGGCGGCGAGCACGTGCCCCCCCAGGGTGCGGCCATCCTGGCGAGCAACCACCTGTCCTTCTCCGACTCGATCTTCCTGCCCATCGTGCTGTCCCGGCGGATTACCTTCCCGGCCAAGATGGAGTACTTCACCGGATCCGGGGTCAAGGGCCGGCTGACCGCGTGGTTCTTCAAGGGGGTCGGCCAGATCCCGATCGACCGCTCCGGAGGGCGGGCCAGCGAGGCGGCCATCACCTCGGGCCTCAAGGTGCTGCGTCGGGGCGAGCTCTTCGGCATCTACCCGGAGGGCACCCGGTCGCCCGACGGTCGCCTCTACAAGGGCAAGACCGGCATCGCCCGAATGGCGCTTGAGGCCGGCTGTCCGGTCGTCCCGGTGGCCATGATCGGCACCGACAAGGCCCAGCCGACCGGTCAGAAGCTGCCCAACATCATGCGCATCGGCGTTCGGATTGGCGCCCCGCTGGACTTCAGCCGCTACGAGGGCATGGAGAACGACCGCTTCGTGCTGCGCTCGATCACCGACGAGATCATGTACGAACTCATGCTTCTGTCCGGCCAGGAATACGTCGACGTCTACGCGACCTCCTTGAAGAAGAACGTCCTCAAGGACACCGTGCAGACCGCGGTGGCCAAGGCTCAGGAGATCCAGAAGACGGCCCAGGAGATCCAGAAGACCGCGACCGAGGCGGCCAAGGCGGCTACCGAGGCTGCTCGTGCGGTCACCGAGTCAGCCAAGTCCCGGACATCGGCCCCAGCCGCGGCCGAGGCGGGCGAGTCGGCCGAGGCTCCGGCCACCGCCGAGCCGCCCCTCGGCGGCCACGCCACCGCCGCGGGGGACGCTGCCCGGGCGGCAGACGCCGATCGCCTCGGTGAGGACTCCAACGAGGGCCGGCGCCGGGCCGGTTGAGGCACCGTCACGCTAGCGTCACCCCATGACCGCACGGCCGGCCCGCGAAGCACAGGACGACTCGCTCGTCATCAATGCGTTGTGGGGGGCGTTGCGGGTCTTCCGGGTCCTGGCCCTGCTCTACGCCCTGTGGAGCATCTGGGTCCGTCACGAGGACATGGCCCGGCCGGACCTGGCCCTCGTCGTCATCGGGCTGCTCGGCCTGTGGACGGCATACATGTATGCCGCGAAGCGCCGGGACCTCGGCATTCACCTCGTTGAGATGGTTCTTGCCGCCGCCGCGGTGATGTCGACCCGCTGGCTGGACACCCCACTGTCGGCCACCACCGGTGATACCACCATCCCCGGTGTCTGGCAGAACGTTCCCGTGGCCGCCATCGCCCTCGTGCTCGGTTGGCGCGGGGGCCTCATCTCTTCACTGGTCATGACCGCGGTGATGGTTGCCCAGGTGGGCCGCATCGACTCCGAGCCGTTCTCCAACGCTGGCCTGGTCGTCATGCTCGGCACGTGTCTTGGTTACGGTGCCGACGTCGCGCGCAAGGAGGGAGACGCCCTGCGCAGGGCCCTGGCCAAACAGGCCGAGGTGGCCGAGCGGGACCGACTGGCCCGGATCGTCCACGACGGCGTGCTGCAGACCCTGGCCTTCATCCACCGCCGGGGGCTGGACCTGGGTGGGGAGAGCGCTCGTCTGGGCGTCATGGCCGCCGAACAGGAGCGACAACTGCGCGCCCTGGTCCTGGGCGTGTCGCTGCCCCAGAAGCCGCCGACCGCCGAGGAACGGGTGGACCTGCGCCAGGCCCTGGGCGAGGTGGTCGCGACCAAGGCGAACTTCAGCGCTGGGGATGAGCCGGTCGAGATCTGTCCCGACGCGGCTCGCGAGATTGTCGCGGCCGTGGAAGCCGCTCTGGACAACGTGGCCAAGCATGCCGGCCCGGGCGCCCACGCGTGGGTCTCGGTCGAGGACCTGGGCGCGGACCTGGTCGTCACCGTCCGCGACGACGGCGTCGGGGTGACCCCGGAGCGGATCGACGCGGCGGCGGCGGGCGGGCGACTCGGGGTGGCCTCGTCGATCAAGGGCCGGATCGAGGATCTGGGCGGCCGGGCCCGCTACCGGCCGGCCCAGGGTGGCGGGACGAACGTCGAGATGTGGGTCCCGAAGTGAGCCTCATCCCCGCTCCCGGGACGCCACCGCCGCCGACCGCTGCCGAGTTCGCCCTCGAAGAGGTGTCGGCGACCGCGGACCCCGCCGCACGACCCGCATCGTCGCAGACGGCACCGATCCGGGTGGTCGTCGCGGATGACCACCCGATCTGGCGGGACGCCGTGGCCCGGGACCTCGTGGACGCCGGCTTTGCCGTGGTCGGCACCGCCGCGGACGGGCCCTCCGCGGTGAAGCGCACCCTATCCAGCGCCCCCGACGTCCTGGTGCTCGACCTCAACCTGCCCGGCCTGCAGGGCTCCGAGGTGTGCGCCGAGTTGGCCCGGGCGGGCTGCCCGGTGCGGATTCTCGTGTTGTCGGTGAGCGGCGAACCGGAGGATGTCCTCTCGGCGATGAAGTCCGGAGCGACCGGCTACCTCATCAAGTCCGCGCGCCGCGAGGAACTCATCGAGGCGGTCCGGCGCACCGCCGACGGCCGGGCGGTGTTCACTCCCGGCCTGGCCGGACTGGTGCTGGGCGAGTTCAACCGGTTGGTCACCCAACCCACTCCGGACGGTGCCCCGGCTCGACCGTTGCCCTCGTTGACCGAGCGCGAGATCGAAGTGCTGCGACTGGTCGCCTCCGGGCTGACCTACAAGCAGATCGCGGTCCGCCTGTTCATCTCGCACCGCACGGTGCAAAACCACGTCCAGAACACCCTGACCAAGTTGCACCTGCACAACCGGATCGAACTGGTCCGCTACGCCCTCGAACAGGGCCTGCACGACTGAGCCGGCCGGATGCCGACCCGGGCCGGGTCAGCCCAGCGCAGCGATCGCCGCGTCGTAGTCGGGCTCCTGGGCGATCTCCGGCACGACCTGGGTGTGCAGCACGCTGCCGTCGGCGTCCAGGACGACCACCGAGCGGGCGAAGAGCCCGCGCAGCCCGCCGTCGACCATCCGCACCCCGTAGTCGTCACCGAAGGTGCTGCGGAATGCCGAGGCCGAGGTGACGTTCTCGATGCCTTCGGCGCCGCAGAAGCGTCCGAGCGCGAACGGCAGATCCATCGAGACGTTGACGACCGTCGTGTTGTCCATCGAGGCAGCCAGCTCGTTGAACCGGCGGACGCTCGCCGCGCAGACCCCGGTGTCGACACTGGGGAAGATGTTGAGGACGACTCGGCTTCCGAGCAGCCCTTCGGAGGTGACGTCCGCGAGTGCCGTGCTGGTCAGCGTGAACTCGGGGGCCTGGTCGCCGACCTCAGGAAGGTCGCCGGAGGTGGTGACGGGGGTGCCGCGCAGGGCCGTGGTTGCCATGGGCACGTTCTTATCACGGTATGCCGCCCCGCGCGGACTTCAACGGCCGGTCTGCTCAATCCCCGGTCGCCCGACGCAGCGCAGTCAGGACCAGGGCGTCGATCCCGTCCGGGGTGAGCCGCAGTTCGTAGTTCTCGACGCCCGCCCAGTCGGCGAGGGCGTCGTGGATCGCCCCGGTGTGTCCGAGCCGGCTCAACCGTGCCCCGACCTCGTCGGCCAGCGGTCCGGTCAGCGGCTGGACGTCCTCGGGCCCGCCGAAGTAGAGGTCGTTGAGATCGAGGAGTCGAGCCACCTCGCGTGCCGCCTGGGGGTGGTCGTCGACCCGCAGGTCGACGACGACACCGCACCCATCGTAGCCGGCTCCCGCCTCGACGACGTAGAGCGCGGCGCCCTGCCGTCCGCGGCTGTCCCCGCCGGCCTCGTCTCCGGCCAGCAGAGCCGCGAGCAGGCGGCGGGCCAGCGGCATACCGCGGGAGGCCAACCAGGCGGCCTCCATCGCGGAGACGACCTCTGCTCCGGTGAGGATGTTCCCTTGGACGGCATACCAGCCGTCGGCCTCGTCGCCCCCGGTGAGGCCACCGGCCCACGCGTGACACTCCGAGCCGGTGAACGTCGCCGCGCCCCGAGGACCGACGACGCCGACCTGTCGGGTCTCCCGCAACGGATCGGCCGCGGTCACCCGGGCGATGGCGTCGGTAGCGGTCGCACCGGCCCGCAGCAAGGCCAGCGCGTCGTTCTTGTAGGACACCTTCGCGTAGGACTGGGTGGCCACCGCGCCGACGCCGGGAATCGCTGCCGGGACGACCGAGCCCACGGCGAGGAACTTGCTGGCAACCGCGACTCCGTATGCCGTGCCGCCGCCGGCCACGATCGAGAAGGTCATGCCGGTCAACCTACGGCACCCGAGGCCTGGCGGGCCGAGGGTCGGCTGATCGGCATCCGGACCGTCGTGATCTCACGGACCGGGACGGAACTACGCTGTCCCGGTGAGCACGAACCCCAACGAGGAGTTGCACGCGCAGCTCGCCGAGGCCGCGGCGACGCGACCGGCGGGCCAGCAGCCGACCTGGCCGGACGCAGTGGCGCTGCGCGCCGCGGTGGCCGAGTTGACGGCATACCCCCCGTTGGTTTTCGCGGGGGAGTGCGACGTCATGCGCGAGCGGATGGCCGCCGCGGCCCGGGGCGAGGCCTTCGTCCTCATGGGCGGGGACTGCGCGGAGACCTTCGCCGGGGCGACGGCCAACAACATCCGCGACCGGGTCAAGACCGTCCTGCAAATGGCGGCGGTGCTCACCTACGGGGCGTCGGTACCGGTGGTCAAGGTCGGTCGGATGGCCGGGCAGTACGCCAAACCCCGTAGTGCCGACACCGAGACCCGGGCCGGCCAAACCCTGCCGGCCTATCGCGGCGACATGGTCAACGACTTCGCCTTCGAGCCCTCGGCACGCATCCCCGACCCGGCCCGCCTCGTGCGGGCCTACCACCACTCGTCGGCGACCCTCAACCTCGTGCGGGCCTTCACCATGGGCGGCTTCGCCGACCTGCGTCACGTCCACGACTGGAACAAGGGCTTCGTCGAGAGTGCCGCGAACTCCCGCTACGAGCGACTGGCCCACGACATCGGCAAGGCGATGAAGTTCATGGCCGCCTGTGGGGCCGACTTCGAGGCGATGCGCACGACGGAGTTCTTCGCCGCTCACGAGGCGCTGCTGCTGGACTACGAGCGGGCCCTGACCCGTATCGACTCGCGTACCGGTCTGGCCTACGACATCTCCGCGCACTTCATCTGGCTGGGTGTGCGGACCCGGGAGCTCGACGGCGCACACGTGGACTTCCTCGCGCGGGTCCGCAACCCGATCGGGGTCAAGCTCTCCGCGAAGGCCGACCCGGATGAGGTCGTGGCGCTCATCGACCGACTCGACCCGCATCGCGAGCCGGGCCGGCTGACCCTCATCACCCGGATGGGCGCCGGGCGGGTCGCGGACGCCTTGCCGGGTCTCATCGAGAAGGTCCGGGGCGCGGGCGCCGCGGTCACCTGGATCTGCGACCCGATGCACGGGAACACCTTCGAGTCGACCGGTGGTTACAAGACCCGCAACTTCGACGACATCGTCGACGAGGTGCGCGGCTTCTTCGAGGTGCACCGGTCGCTGGGGACGGTGCCCGGTGGGCTGCACGTCGAGTTGACCGGCAACGATGTCACCGAGTGCATCGGCGGGTCGACGAAGATCGTCGACGCCGATCTGGAGAAGCGCCTGCGCAATACCTTCTCGCTGCTGGAGGGTAAA
>CAZNLX010000018.1:0-17668 GCA_964573925.1 uncultured Intrasporangiaceae bacterium | reverse complement strand
CCTCGTCGTAGGAGGCCACCCGCACCACCGACAGCACCGGGCCGAAGATCTCGTCGGTGTAGATCGACATGTCCGTAGCCACCTTGTCGAACAGGGTGGGGCCGACGAAGAAGCCGTCCTTGCCGCCGTCGAACTCGGCGGTCCGACCGTCGACGACCAACTCGGCACCGGCGGCCACCCCGGCATCGATGTAGCCGACAATCCGGTCGCGGGCCTGGCCCGTGACGATCGGGCCCATGTCGCAGCCACGAGTTCCGTCACCGGTGCGCAGCGTCGCCATCCGCTCGGTGATCTTGCCGATCAGTTCGTCGGCGATGGTGTCGACCGCGAGGAGCACCGAGATGGCCATGCATCGTTCGCCCGCCGAGCCGAAGCCGGCGTTGACGGCGGCATCGGCCGCCAGGTCCAGGTCGGCATCCGGCAGGACCAGCATGTGGTTCTTCGCGCCGCCGAGGGCCTGCACCCGCTTGCCGTTGGCCGTCCCCTTCTCGTAGACGTACTTGGCGATGGGGGTCGACCCGACGAACGAGATCGCCTTGACGGTCGGGTTGTCCAACAGGGCGTCAACGGCCTCCTTGTCGCCGTGCACGACGTTCATCACCCCGTCAGGCAGGCCCGCCTGCCGCCAGAGCTCCGCGACGGCGTTGACGGCCGAGGGGTCCTTCTCGGACGGCTTGATGATGACCGCATTGCCGCACGCCACCGCGACCGGCGCGAACCACATGGGCACCATGGCCGGGAAGTTGAACGGCGAGATGACTCCGACGACGCCCACCGGCTGCAGGATCGAGTAGGCGTCGACATTGGTCGACACGTTCTCGGAGAAGCCGCCCTTGAGCAGATGCGGTATGCCGCACGCGAACTCGGCGACCTCGAGGCCACGGGTGATCTCCCCCAGTGCGTCGGACAGCACCTTGCCGTGCTCGGCGGTGATGATCGCGGCGATCCGTTCCTTGTTGTCATTGAGCAACTGCCGGAAGGCGAAGAGGACCTGGGTCCGGCGAGCCAGCGAAGACTGTCCCCAGTCGGCGGCCGCGGCAGCGGCAGCGGCGACGACCTGGTCGACCAGGGCAGCCGAGGCGAAGTCGACCAGGCCGGTCACCTCGCCGGTGGCCGGGTTGTAGACGTCACCGGTCCGCTCTGCGGTCCCCTCCCACGGCGAGTGCCCGATGAGGTGGGTGATGCGGCGAGGGGTGCTCATGACGCGCTCCTGAAGTCACGACGGTGTGGACTGGAGGCAAACCTACGACACGCGCAGCTCATTGCCGCACGGTCGAGTCCCTCCGTCCCGGACGGCTCCTTCCCGTCCCGGCACCCACCAGCCACTGAGCCGGATGGGAGGCTCAGCGACTCTGCAGCGCGTCGAGGGCGACCGCGATGGCCAGGGCCATCCGCCGGTCGATCCGGCGGCCACCCACGTGCGGCAGGCTGATCTCGTAGACGTCGCGCAAGGCCGGACGCCTGACGCTCGACATGACGACCTGACCGTCCGGGCCGACGAAGTCGAAATGGAAGAGGAAGGGCACCGGGATCTCGCCGACGATCGGCACGAACTCCCAGACTCGACGCAACACAGCCACGGTGGGATTGCGCTCCTGCCCAGTGGCGGTGAGGCCGTCGACCGTGCCGACCTGCCACGTCGATCGCACGAGTGACTTGGCGAACTGCTTGCGGAACCACCCGATGGCGACCCCGTTCTCGTCGGTGACGTCGTAGGTGGCACCAAGGTCCATGACGGTGCGCGCCTTGAAGGCGCACAGCAACCGCGTCTTCTCGGCGTCGGCGTAGATGCTCACCTGCTCCTTGAGTGCCATCCGCTTCTGCTCGGCGAAGGCGAAGAGCCCAGCTTCCTGGCCGGCCTCGTCGAGGTGGTGGAACTCGTAGCGGTTGACCATCATGGTCAGTCGCTGGCGCATTCCGAACCGCTCGGTGCCTTCGGCGGACGGGCTGGGCATGGGTGTCGTCATGAGATCCCCTGTCATCGGTGATGCGGTGAGGTATGCCGCGCGGCGCCGGGCGGCATACCGGAGTCACGCAAGCGGGCGCCCGGTGATCCGTTCGTAGGCTTCCAGATACCGCGCCCGGGTCGCCTCGACGACCTGCTCCGGCAACGGCGGAGGCGCTTCGCCCGACGACCGGTCCCAGCCGCTAGCCGGCGACGTGAGCCAGTCCCGGACGTACTGCTTGTCGAAGGAAGGCTGCGCCCGGCCCGGCTGCCACTGGTCGGCCGGCCAGAAGCGCGAGGAGTCGGGCGTGAGCACCTCGTCGGCGAGGACGACCAAGGGCCCACCGGTGTGGTCCTCACGAGTCCGGTCAATCCCGAACTCGACCTTGGTGTCGGCGATGAGGATGCCCTGGGGACCGGCGATCTCGTTGCCGCGGGCGAGGATTCGCCGGGCCAGGACGTCGATCCGCGCCGCGATCTGAGTGCCGACCGTGCCCTGGACCTCCTCGATGGTCATCGGCTCGTCGTGCTCGCCGAAGGGTGCCTTGGTCGTCGGGGTGAAGATCGGCACCGGCAGCCGCGACCCGTCCTCGAGCCCGGCAGGCAGCGGCACGCCGGACACACTGCCGGTCCGGCGGTACTCTGCCAGGCCGCTGCCGGTCAGGTACGAGCGGGCGATGCACTCGACCGGGATCATCTCCAATCGCCGGACCAGGACCGCACGGCCGGCGACGGCGGCCGGAACCTCGGTCGACACGACGTGGTTCTCCACCCCGTCGAGCCGGTCAAACCACCACAGCGAGAGCTGGGTGAGCACGGTCCCTTTGTCCGGGATGGGAGTGTCCAGGACGTAGTCGAAGGCCGAGATCCGGTCGGACGCGACGAGCAGCACCTGATCGGTGCGCTTGACCCCGGTCACCGGATCAAGGGGGGCGTAGAGGTCGCGGACCTTGCCCGAGTAGATGTGCTCGTAGCCGGGAAGGTCAAGGGCTGGCGGCTGGCTCACGTGTCACTCCCTGGGATGCGGATCTCACCGCGCGCGGCTGCCAGCGCGATGTCGGTTCGGTGGTGTCCTCCCTGCAGGGACAGACAGGACAGGGCGCGGTATGCCGTCTCCCGCGCGGCATCGAGGTCGGCCCCGGTCGCCATGACATCGAGCACCCGCCCGCCCGAGGCCACGATGCGCCCTTCGTCGTCCCGGCGGGTCCCGGCGTGCAAGACCCAGGCCCCGGGCACCTCGGCCGCGGCGTCGAGGCCGTCGATGATGCCCCCGGTCACCGGCGCGGCCGGATAGCCGCGCGCTGCGAGCACGACGACGACAGCCGACTCGGGCCGATGGTGCAAGTCGTCCATGTCCCCGAGCTTGCCGGTGGCCGCGGCATACAGCAGGCCGCCGAGCGGGGTGACCAGCCGCGCCAGCGAGACCTGACCGTCGGGGTCACCGAAGCGCGCATTGAACTCGACAACCCGCGGCCCGCGCGACGTCATCGCGAGCCCGACGTAGAGGGTGCCGACGAACGGGGTCCCCCGACGATGCATCTCATCGATCGTCGGTTGGGCGATGTGCTCGATGACCCAGTCCGACAGATGCGCCGGAGCCCAGGGCAACGGCGAATAGGCCCCCATGCCACCGGTGTTGGGCCCTTCGTCCCGGTCGAAGACCCGCTTGAAGTCCTGAGCGGGCGCAAGGGCCCTGACGTCGGTCCCGTCGCAAATGCAGAAGACCGACACCTCGGGTCCGTCGAGGAACTCCTCGACGACCACCTGACCACCGGGCTTGGCCAGACATGCCGCCGCATGGGCGAGCGCGGCGGCCCGGTCCTCGGTGACGACGACCCCCTTGCCTGCGGCCAAGCCGTCGTCCTTGACCACGTGCGGGGCTCCGAGCGCATCGAGGGCATCGGCGACCTCGTCCAGGGTGGTGCAGACGTGCGCGAGCGCGGTCGGCACCCCGGCGCAGGCCATGACCTCCTTGGCGAACGACTTGCTCCCTTCGAGCCGGGCTGCCGCGGCGTTCGGGCCGTAGACGGCATACCCCGCCGCCCGGAGGGCGTCGGAGACTCCCGCGACGAGGGGCGCCTCCGGGCCGACGACGACAAGGTCGACGGTATGCCGCGCCGCGATCGCGAGCACCGCGTCCGCGTCGCAGACGTCGGCGAGGGGTTCGCACCGGGCGATGAGGTCGATTCCAGGGTTCCCCGGTGCCGCGACCAGCGCCGACACCTCGGGGTCGGCGCTCAGCCCGCGGACGAGGGCATGCTCCCGGGCACCGGATCCGATGACGAGAACCTTCATGGTGTCAACCCTAGGCCCGCCCGGGAGTGGTCCGCCTGAGATGTCGGACTCGATCACGTCCGGCCGACCGCCCGGCAGCCGGCCCTGGCTGGGGCAACCCGGTGGGGGCACTAGACTCTTGTGTTCCCCCGGGCCGGACCCACCGGCCCTCGTGAAGACCGGACGGAAACCTGCCCCCGGATGGACGCCGTGACCAGGACGAGTGCCCGATGACGACGGCACCCGACCTGTCTCGTGCCGCGACCACCGTCGACGACACGCTCGCCCGCGAGCTCGCCGCAGAGCAGGCCCACGTTGATCGGGTCTACGCGGAGTTGGGGAAAGCTGCCCAGCGAGCCGCTCTGGTCGCCGCCGACGGGCTCGCTCGCGGACTGACCGAACGCACCGGAGAGGTGCGCTTCGACGACGCCGCCGGGTTGTTCGAGCGCGACGCCCTCGTCTTCCACGCCGCCCGGCGCCAGCACGCCCTGGACACCCAGTACGAAGGCCTCGTGTTTGGCCGGCTCGACCTCGACCACCCGACCGGTGCGAAGGTCGCGCCCGAACGTGAGGTCCGCTACATCGGTCGTCTCGGGGTACGGGACGACGACTACGAGCCGCTGGTCATCGACTGGCGGGCTCCCGCCGCCGCCCCCTTCTACCGCGCGACCCCCGTCGAGCCGATGGGAGTGCTGCGCCGGCGGGTGCTGCGCTGCCGGGGCGCGGTCGTCGTCGGGGCCGAGGACGATCTCATGGTCGCCGAGGCCCCCGACGACCTCGTCGTGCTCGGCGACGGGGCGCTCATGGCCGCCCTTTCCCGGACCCGCGGGTCTCGGATGCGGGACATCGTGGCGACGATCCAACGGCACCAGGACGAGGCGATCCGGGCTCCGGGACGCGGAATCACCGAGATCACCGGCGGTCCGGGGACCGGTAAGACCGTTGTCGCGCTGCACCGGGCGGCATACCTGCTGTATGCCGACCGGCGGCGCTACGAGGCTGGTGGCATCCTCGTCGTGGGACCGTCGGCCGCCTACACGGCCTATATCGAGCGGGTGCTGCCCTCGCTTGGCGAGGACAGCGTGGCGCTGCGTGCCCTTGGCGATGTCGTCGACGGCATCTCGACCGACCGCCACGACCAACCCGCAGCCGCCGCAGTGAAGGGCTCGCTGCGCATGCGTGAGGTGCTCGCCCGGGCCGCGCGGGACCTCCCCGACGGCGTCCCGACCGAGTTCCGCGCCTTCGTGGCGGGGTATGCCGTGCGGCTGGACTCCGCGGCCCTCGCCCGGGTTCGCGCCCAGGTGCTGCGCCAACACCAACACAACCTTGCGGTCGATGCGGCGCGACACGCACTGGCCGAGTGCGCCCTGCGTGCGGTCGGGCACCCCGACCGCGACGACTTCCTCGGGCGGTTCGACGACCACCTGGAGGTCGAGGCGTTCATGGCCTCCTGGTGGCCGCAGGTCGACCCTCGCGAAGTCGTCCTGTGGTGGGCCGATCGCCGCCGGCTCGAGGCCCATGCCGCAAGTGTGCTGTCCGCGGCGGAGATCGATGTCGTGCATCGCTCGGTGGTCGACACCCTCTCCCGCGGGAGTTGGGCGATCCCTGACGTCGCGCTCATCGACGAGCTGTCCGCCCGATTGGGACCCGTTCAGGAGCCGGCGGCCGAAGAGCGCGGCTTCTACCAGATCGAGCAGCTCGACGACCTCCTCGACGGGGTGAGCGGGGGGACCCTGCGACCGGAGCCGGTGGCACCGGCATACGAGAAGACCCCGGCGGACCCGCGCGAGCGGCTGCTGGCCGGCCGGATCGGGCCCGTCGTTGACTATGCCCACGTGCTCGTCGACGAGGCCCAGGACTTGTCACCGATGCAATGGCGGATGCTCGGGCGGCGTGGCCGGCACTCCTCGTGGACCGTGGTCGGGGACGCGGCTCAGAGTGTCTGGCCGGATCCCGCGGAGTCCCAGGCGGCCCGCGAGAACGCCTGGGGCGGGCAGGAGCACCGCCTCTTCCACATGGGCACGAACTATCGCAACGCGCGGGAGATCTTCGCGTATGCCGCCGAGGTGGTTCGGGCCGAGGTGCCCGACGCCGACATCCCCGACGCAGTCCGCGAGACCGGAGTAACCCCGCGAGAGGTGGCCTTGGCCACCGACCTCACGGCGGCGGCCACGCAGGTCGCGGCCGAGGTGAAGAGCCTGCTCGGCGAAGTCGAGGGTTCTATTGCGGTCATCTGCCCCGACCGGTATGCCGCTCCGCTGGCCAATCTCGAGGTTGACGGCTGGACGCAGGACCGGGTCCGGGTCCTCGACCCCCTGTCGACCAAGGGCCTGGAGTGGGATGCAACGCTGGTCGTCGACCCTGGCCGCATCGCGGCGGAATCGGCGGGCGGCATACGAACCCTCTACGTCGCGCTGACCCGGGCCGCACATCGCATGATTGTCCTGCGAACCGACCTATAACCGTCCTGAGCGGACATATCAGCTTCTCTATGTCTATGCCCCTTTTGGGGAAGTCCTGTTGATGCAGAAATGCCGGCTATCGTCATCGGGTTTCGCGAATTCTCTTCGCCCCCAGCCGGTTCTGGCCCTAGATTGTCGAGGTCTGCCCGGCCATCGGGGATTGGTCTCGGCCGTGCTTTGTCTGCGCTGATCACACTTCCCAAGGGGCACACCGATGCGTCTATCCCTCTTCAATCCTGGTGCCGCACCTCGCCGCGCCGGATTCACCCGCCGCGCCGCGAGCAGCGGTCGCCGTAGCGTCGTCTCATTCCTGGTCCTGGGACTCCTGGCCGCGCTCAGCCTCGTCGTCCTGCCGGCCGGCACTGCCCACGCGGCCACACTCGGCGGCTTCGAGATCGACGGCAACACCGTGGTCGATGCCGAGGACGCCATGGACTGGGCGGACGTCCCGAACACCTGCGTCGACGACGGCTTCTCGGACGACACCGGCTACGCCGGCAAGGAAGACGGCGACCCCCTCGGCTGGACCAAGCAGGGTGTCGACGCGAAGAAGACCGACATCGGGTGGGTGGAGGCCTACTCAGCGGAGGACCCGGACACTCAGGACCTGTGGACCTACCTGGGTTTCCAGCGGAAGGGCAACACCGGGACGACGCGCTACACGCTGGAGTACAACCCTCTGGCGAATGTCATGAGCACCGACGGGACCGTGCCGGTCCCCAACCGCTCGGACGGTGACTTCAAGATCGCCTTCAGCCAGACCGGAAACGGGCCGATCGTCATCACCGAGTACTCGGTCTACGACGGCACGAAGTGGGTCGCCGCGACGCCTCCGGCCGGTGCGATCAGCGGCGTCGCCAACGACGGTGCGGTCACTTTCTGCGGGTCGGACAACGAGGGCAAGACCTTCATCGAAATCGCCATCAACCTGAGCGCGCTCGGTCTGGCCGACCAGGGTTGCGACTCGCCGGGCTACGGGACGCTCAACCTGCGCAGCCGCCAGTCGGATGCGTCGAACGCGAACCTGTCCGACTACGTCGCAACCACGATCGACCTGCCGCGCAACTGCGCGACCGCGACCATCGTCAAGAAGGACGCGGCCGGCGAGGTGATCGACACCGGCGCCGGAACGCTCACGTTCACGGTCTCGCCGGACCCGGCCACCGGCACGTCCGGCTCCTCCGCGACGATCGTCGACAACAGCGACGCCGACCTGGACGACCGCGCTGGCTATGTCTCCTTCGAGACCGAGCACTTCGGCACCTACACGGTGACCGAGACGGTGCCGCCGGCCGGGTACTTCCTGCCCTGGCCGACCGACGCTCGCTCGACGACCGTCACACTGGCCAAGGGCGAAGAGGCGACCGCCACCTTCACCGACCCGAAGGGCTCACTGAGTTGGACGAAGGTCGATGGATTCACGGCCGCGAAGCTCTGCGGTGCCACGTTCACCGTCGATGTCACGGTCGGTGAGGACACGACGACGATCACCGTGGTCGACAACGGCGCGAACGATGCCGATGAGGACTGCGGCGAGTTCCTCCTCACCGGTCTCGCTCCGGGCACGTGGACCCTCACCGAGACGGTTGCCCCGACCGGGTATGCCGCGCCAGACGGCACACCCGCCTGGGAGCGGCTGGTGGCCCCGTCCGACAACCCCGCCCAGTCGGTCCGCACCGCCGTTCCCAACTGGGAGAACGGCAAGATCTCGTGGATCAAGCACGACGACGCCGGCGAGGTCCTCGGTGGGGCCTGGTTCGAGGTGTGCGAGGACATGGTGGAGGGTGAGTGCGTTCTCGTGGAGGACAACACTGGGGATGCAGGCTACGAGGGATACGACATGGACCCGCGTGCCGGCTACTTCCTGCTCACCGGTCTCGACTTCGGTGACTACACCGTCGCCGAGGCACAGGCACCTGACGGCTACCTCATGGACGGGGCCGTCATGAAGGTCACGGTCACCGCGTCCGCCGAGCCGATCGCTGTCGGAGTCTTTGTCAACGTCAAGAAGGTCTACGGGCTGACCTTGACGAAGGCGGCATACGAGGGTGAGAGCCTGACCGACGAGACCGTCGATTTCGGCGACACGGTCACCTACGCGTTGACCGTCACCGCGACCGGCAACGCACCGTCGACCATGGTCACCGTGACCGACACACTGCCGGTCGGCGTGACCTACGTGGCCAACAGCGCGACCTGCATCGACGCGGTGTCACCGTGTGTTGCGTCCTATGACGCCGCCACCCGGACCCTCACCTGGGTCATCGATGAGATGGTCGACGGCACCTCGGTCAAGCTGGTCTTCGACGTGACCGTCGACGCCGCACCCGAGGTGGCGCCGGGCACGACCTACACCTGGACCGGCGACAACATGGGCGCGGCGATGTCCGACCAGACCCCGAAGGTCCCGTCGAACGTCGTCACCATCAAGGCCAGCAAGACCGTCCTGCCCGAGACCGGAGGGAACACCCTCCCGCTCATCCTCGGCGGCATCCTGGCCATCATCGCCGGCGGAGTGCTCGTCCTGGCCGGCCGCCGCCGCGAAAACACCCGCTAGGAGTAGCTCAACCGAAGGGGCCGGGTCGGCTGACCCGGCCCCTTCGGCATGCCCACCCCATCCCTCCGTGCTCAACGGGCCGTCGGCCTCGCCGCGGGAGGGCGACAAGCTCGATCACATCAATCCGGGTTAACAGATCTCCCCCGTTCGGCTGAGGCGAGGTCACGCAGACATTACGGTCACGTCGGGATTTTCCGAATCGGCTGCATAGATGCGCTTTCCCTCCCTATCGTCCGCCCTGTCGGCCGCACTCCCACGGTGGAGCTTTGAAGTGCTGTCGGCGCTGCTCCGGCCGACCCGACGATCGATGGGCTCAATCCATGACTGGCTTTGGAACCCCTCCCCAGACCTCGCTTCGCCGCCGGGTCGCCGCGCTGGCCGCCAGCGCCATACTCGCGCCGCTCGGCGCCGTGAGCCTCCTGGTCCCGGCCGCATCTGCCGCCACTCTCTCGGCCCTATCGACGAACTTCGAGATCGACGGCAACGACGCCGGGACCTGGGACTGGGAGGGGGTGTTGGCGGGGAACGCGACGACCTTCGCGCCCTACCCGGCCGGGACACCCACCTCGTCGGGCATCATCGACGAAACCCACCTCGTCGAGGCCTGCGCGCTGGGGTCCGTGACAAGCGGTGACACCCGCTTCACGCCCGGGACCAAACTCGACGACCTGGTCTGGACCATCGCCGACGGCGGGCCCGACAAGAACGACGATCTCTGCCGGGCGACCGCGGCATACGAGGTCGTCAACTTCGACGGTCAGTACCACACGATCCTCTACCTGAGCTGGGACCGGTCCTACACGGCCACCGGTCAGGCGCAGCTCTACCTCATGCTCAACGACGGCGGCGGGCGCAAGCATCTCGTCAACTTCCACTTCAATCCCAGTTCGGGCTTGATCGAGGTCCTGCTCTACACCTGGGACGGCAGCACGTGGGCACCCGGCGCAACCCTGGACTACCAGGCCGCCTACGGCCGCACGAGGCTGGTCCCCAGCGGTGTCACCGCCAATGACGGGACCTTCGGGGAAGTCGCGGTCGACCTCACCTCGTCCGGGCTGCTGCCGGAGGCCTCCTGCACCAGCCTGACCACCGGGTGGGCGCTGAGCCGAAACGGGAACGAGAACTCCCAGGCTGGTCTCGCCGACGTTGTGCAGCCGGCCCCCCTGACGCTGAGCACCTGCCAGCAGCTGTCGGTGACAAAGACGACGACGGGTGCGGTCCCCAGTGACCTCCTCTTCGACTACCAGGTGCGGCAGGCCGACGAGCACTCGATCGGACAGGTGTCGCCCGCTGCCGACGCCGTCGGCTGGTCCACCAACCTGACGCCGCTCGGCACTCCCACGTATGCCGTGGGCGCGGCCAACGACCCGGAGGGCATCGTCAGCATCACGTCGGCGCTGAGGTCGGGCGAGACGCACACCTACTCCAACGTCATTGCCGAGCCCGACTACATCGTGGCCGAACTGACCGGTGACCTGCCGGACGGCGTCCGGTTGCGCAACCTCAGTTGCACGACCTATGACGTCATCACCGGGGCGGAAGTCACCGTTGATCTCGTCGTCGATGGTGTGCCGGTCAAGGGGGCAACCTTCCCGATTGCGGCTGCCAGCATCCCCGGGTCGATCCCGGCGGCCTGCACGATCGAGAACCAGGTGACCTCGCTGACCCTCAACAAGATCGTCGTCAACAACAGCGGTGGCACCGCCACGGGCGCCGACTTCCCGCTCACGGCCATGTCGGGCGAGGCCACGATCCTCTCCGGGCCGGACCCGGCACCGAATGACCCCGCGACCGGCTTGTCCGCGCTCGTCGCCGGAGGCACCTACGCGCTGTCGGAGGCGACCGGCCCCAAGGGGTATGCCGCTTCCGAGTGGACCTGCGTCGTCACCGACGCCGCGGGCGCCACGAGCACGACGACCGGTGCGAGCGTGACCCTCCCGGAGTTCGGGTCGGCTGACTGCACCATCACCAACGACGATCCGCCATCGCTGGCCTGGACCAAGATCGACTCGCTCACGGGCCAGAAGCTCGGCGGGACGAGCTGGATCTTGACGATATCCGGCAGCGCGCTCGGGCTGCTCGTGACGGACTGCGCCGCGGCACCGTGCGCGAGCTACGACACGGATCCGGATGCCGGGGAGTTCCTCGTCCTGGGACTGAGCCAGGGTGTCTACACCGTGGTCGAGAGCGAGGCCCCAGCCGGATACCGCCTCAACACCACCACGTACACCGTGACGATCGACAGCAACGGTGCCTTCGTGTTGACCCCGGCCATCCCCAACGTGCCCACTGCCGTCGGTTGGCACAAGGTGGGTGCTGACGGGCAGCCGCTAGCGGGGACGACCTGGGAAATCCGACCGGTGGGTGAGGGCGAACCGACCACGGTGACCGACTGCACAGCAGCTCCGTGCACCGGTGCGGACACCGACCCGGTGGCCGGCTCGTTCCTCGTGCGCTACCTCGTCCCGGGTTCCTACGTGCTGGTGGAGACCGGGGTGCCCGCGGGCTACTACCTGGACCCGACCGAGCGCCCCTTCACGGTCGACGCCACGGTTCAAGACACCATCCCGGTGACCGAAGGGGCGATCACCAATACGTTGGTCCGCGCGGTCTGGACCAAGGTCGACGAGTTCGACTCGGAGTTGCTCCTAGGCGGCTCGGAGTGGACCTTGACCGGGCCCGATGACCAGGTCATCACCGTGACCGACTGCGTCGCCGCTACGGCCGCCGATTGCCCCGGCCCTGACCTTGACCCGATGGCCGGTGCGTTTGCCGTCGACGGATTGGCCCCGGGTGACTGGACGCTGGAGGAGACCAAGGCGCCGGTCGGCTACCTCGTCATCGCCGAACCGGTCACCCTGACGATCTCGGCCACCCAGGCCGTCTTCGACTTCGGCGTGATCGAGAACTACGAGAACGGTCAGATCTCGTGGATGAAGACTGACGACGCCGGGGCGGCCCTTGGCGGCGCGACCTTCGAGGTCTGCGAGGCGATGGAGGAGGGCTACTGCTTCCTCGTCGAGGACAACATTGGCCAGGACGGCTACGACGGTTGGGACACCGACCCCCGGCCCGGCCATTTCGTGGTCGCCGACCTCATCTTCGGCAACTACACCGTCACCGAGGCCGAGGCGCCCGAGGGCTATCTGCTCGACGAAAGCGTCAAGCCGGTGACCGTCACCGCCACCGCCGACCCGATCCCTGTCGGAACCTTCATCGACATCAAGAAGACCTACGGACTCACTCTCACCAAGTCGGCATACGAGGGCATGAGCCCCAGCGACGGGACCGTCGACTTCGGCGACACCGTCACCTACCGGCTGACCGTCACCGCGGGCGGCAACTCCCCGTCGACCCATGTCACCGTGACCGACGCCCTGCCGGCCGGGGTCACCTACATCGCGGACAGTGCAACCTGTCTCGGTGAGGTGTCACCGTGCTCCGCCAGCTACGACTCGTCGACCCGCACCATCACCTGGGTGGTCGATGAGATGGCCAACGGCAGCTCGGTCCTCCTCGTCTTCGACGTGACCGTCGACGCCGCACCGCACGTGGAGCCCGGCACGACCTACACCTGGACCGCCGACAACATGGGCGCGGCGATGTCCGACCAGACCCCGAAGGTCCCGTCGAACATCGTCACCATCAAGGCCAGCAAGACCGTCCTGCCCGAGACCGGAGGGAACACCCTCCCGCTCATCCTCGGCGGCATCCTGGCCATCCTCACCGGCGGAGTGCTCGTCCTGGCCGGCCGCCGGCGCAACACCTCGACCGAGTAGCCGGCCGACACACAACGGGTCCGGGTCCAGATGGACCCGGACCCGTTACGTCCCCCCGCTCTTTGGCGAAGAGAGCGGTCAGTCCTGGCCGAGCAGGTCGTGGCGAACGATGATCGCGTCTCGGCCGGGACCGACACCGATGGCCGACACCCGGGCGCCGATGAGCTCCTCGACCCGCAGGACGTAGGCCTGAGCGTTGGCGGGCAGGTCCTCGAACGACCGGCAGCCGGTGATGTCCTCCCACCAGCCGGGCATCGTCTCGTAGATCGGCGTGGCGTGGTGGAAGTCGCTCTGGTTGACCGGCATCTCGTCATGACGCACGCCAGCCACGTCATAGGCCACGCAGATCGGCACCTCGTCCAGCCCGGTGAGCACGTCGAGCTTGGTCACGACGAAGTCGGTGACTCCGTTGATCCGCGTCGCGTACCGGCCGATGACGGTGTCCATCCAGCCGCATCGGCGCGGCCGCCCGGTCGTCGTGCCGTATTCGGTCCCGACCTTGCGCAGGAACTCGCCCTTGTCGTCGAACAGTTCGGTGGGGAACGGACCCTCCCCCACCCGGGTCGTGTAAGCCTTGAGGATCGCGATGACCCGAGCCACCCTCGTCGGCGGGATGCCGGAACCCGTGCAGGCCCCGCCCGCCGTCGCATTCGATGACGTCACGAACGGATAGGTCCCGAAATCGACGTCGAGCAGGGTCGCCTGACCGGCCTCCAGCAACACCGTCTCGCCGCGGTCCAGCGCCTCCTTGAGCACCAGCGAGGTGTCCCGGACCATGGGAGCCAGGCGAGCGGCATACGACTCGAGCTCGGCGACCACCTCGTCCGGCGAGATCGCCCGCCGGTTGTAGATCTTGGCGAGCACCTGGTTCTTGAACCGCAGGGCCGCCTCGACCTTCTGCTCGAGGATGTGCCGGTCGAAGAGGTCCTGGACGCGAATCCCGGTCCGGGACATCTTGTCGGCATAAGTCGGCCCGATGCCCCGGCCGGTCGTGCCGATCTTGCGGGCGCCGAGGAACCGTTCGGTGACCCGGTCGAGCACCCGGTTGTAGGGGGTGATGATGTGCGCGTCGGCGCTGACGATGAGCTTCGAGGTGTCCACGCCGCGCGCATTGAGCCCGTCGATCTCGCGGAAGAGCACCTCGAGATCGACGACGACACCGTTGCCGATGACCGGGGTGCAGGACGGGGTGAGGATGCCCGAGGGCAGCAGGTGCAGGGCGTACTTCTCGGCGCGCCCGCCCGGCTGCTCGATGACAACCGTGTGGCCGGCGTTGTTGCCGCCGTTGAACTTGACGACATAGTCGACCCGGCGCCCGAGTAGGTCGGTGGCCTTCCCCTTGCCTTCGTCGCCCCACTGGGCGCCGACGAGCACGACTGCGGGCATGCGCGGGTCCTTCCCTCGACGTGCCGGCCCCCGGATGGGTGCCAGAGCGACACCCCAGGCTACCGGCGGGGTCGGTTCCTGTGCGGTTCGGTCCGTATCCCGCGCACGCCGACACCTGGGGGCCTACCGTGAGCGGATGGACCTGGTCCGGTGCACGAGCGACGAGGAGTATGCCGCCTGGCGCACCGTCCGTGCGTGCGTCGTGCCGCACGACCGGGCGCCGTCCGTCACGGAGCTGCGAGCGGGGGACTCGCCCACCCGGCTGTTGCTGCTGGCCCGGGTCGGCGGGTCGGTGGTCGGTTGTGGCCTGGCGGACCGGTCCGACAGTGGAACCGCGGGCTTCGTCATGCCTCGGGTGCTCCCCGAGCATCGCCGCACGGGAGTGGGGAGCGCCCTCTTGGCGGCGCTGGCGAGCACTGCGAAGGGCTCGGTCACGCGACCATCCGCAGCCGAACCGAGGACGAGGGGTCGGAAGCATTCCGAATCCGATTCGGATTCACCGAGACCGACCGCGAAGTCGAGCAGGTTCGGACGGTCACCAGCCCCGAGGCCCCAGTCCGCGCTTCCCGCGGGCCTGCGGATCGTCCGGCTCGAGGACCAGCCGCACCTGCGGGACGAGTGCTTCGAGGGCTTCGGTCGGGAGATGCTCGCGGACTTCGGGACCGTGGAACCATTGGCGATCACGGCCGAGGCTTGGGCGGTGGACTGGCGGGGCGAGCACGTCCTGCTTGCCCTCGACAAGCACGACGCTGTGGTTGGCTGCGCGGGTCTGTCGGTCGATCCCGATGACCCGGCTCGCGCCGAGAACTCGAGCACGGCGGTGCGCCGGACCTGGCGGGGAACGGGGTTGGCCGAGCGCCTCAAGCGGCAGGTTCTGGCCGACGCCGGAGCCCGCGGGATCACCGAGCTCTACACGTGGACCCAGTCGGGCAATGCGGCCATGCGACGGCTCAACGAACGCCTGGGCAACCGGACCTCGCGGCAGAGCGTCACGGTGGTCCGACGTTTGGCGCAGTCCGGCAGTCGCCCCACCGACACCGCCTCCTGATCACGTCTCGATTCGCGGGGTCGAGCCCACCACGAGGTGGCCAGCGCCGACCCCCTTGCGCGGCTGGGCGGAAACCGGCACCGTCATGCCATGAGCGACACCCCCGGAGCGCGACTGGACTGGGCACGCATCGTCGAGGACCTCACCCGGCTCGTCCGGTTGCGGACCACTCCGGTGGGCCTGTCCCGGATGGCCACTCGCGAGCAGATGGACGCCGTCCCGAAGCTGCGGCGCCCGGAGGGCATCCACACCTTCGATCAGGTGGTCGGGATGGCCGCCCGACTCGGCTGGACGGTCGGAGCGACCGCCGACGACTTCGTCCAGCGCCAGTGCTCCGCCGTCCTGGGCCTCGTGCCGCGGGACGAGGAATGGCTCGCCGGCCGCGACTTCGCCGGTGTCTGGTTCGCGACCATCGAAGACTCCGCCGCTCACCAACGCTCGATGCACACCGCGCCGTATGCCGCCCACGCCGGAGTCGTCGTGTCACCGCTGGCCTCGGGACGGTTGGACCCTCCCGATGTCGTGCTCATCTATGCCACGCCCGGGCAAATGGTCTTGCTCATCAACGGATTGCAGTGGAGCGGCTATCGACGGGTCGAGATGAGTTCGGTCGGCGAGTCGGCCTGTGCCGACTCGTGGGGACGAGCCCTGGCGCTCGACGAACCGTCGGTGTCGATCCCCTGCTACGCCGAACGCCGCTACGGCGGGGTCGCCGACGACGAACTGCTCATGGCAACTCCCCCGCGGTTCCTCCCGCGGATCATCGCCGGCCTGGAGGCGTTGTCCCGCAACGGTCTTCGCTATCCGATCCCGCCCTACGGGATCCAGGCCGACGCCCGGGCCGGGCTGGGACACAGCTACGGCTGAGCGGCGAGAGGTCCGGGCGAGGAGTGCGGAACTGCCGGCCGCTGAGCTGGCGACTGACGCAGCCGCGCCCCCACCGTGAGGGGATCGGGCGGCATACTCGGGGCATGGAGTGGTGGGCGGACGAGCCACGCGTGCCCGCGTGGACGGCCACCGACGACGACAGGCTTCGTGGGCTCGTCGAGACGCACCTGCCGCCCGGCCGACCCGCGCTGATCCTCGTCGACGGCCGAAGCGGCAGCGGCAAGACCACCCTGGCCACTCGCCTGGCCCGGTTGCTCGAGGCCGGTGTGGTCCACACCGACGACATCGCCTGGCAGCACCATCCGATCGACTGGACCGACCTGCTCGTCACCGGCGTGCTGCAGCCCTGGCGGGCCGGCATCGGCGGGAGCTACCGGCCACCCCGTTGGGTGACCAAAGGCCGGCCGGGGGCGATCGACGTCCCGACGTCCCGAGTCCTGGTTGTCGAAGGGGTCGGCGCCGGACGGGCCACTCTGGCCGCGGACGCCGATCTCGTCGTCTGGGTGCAGTCCGAGCCGGCCGAAGCCCGACGCCGGGGCATCGCGCGCGACAAGGAGTTGGGGCGCACCCGGGCTCAGGCGGAGGACTTCTGGGTGGAGTGGAGCCGCTTCGAGGATCCCTTCATCGCGGCGGACCGCCCGTGGACCCGCGCCCACCTCATCGTCGACGGAACCCACCCGGACAACGACGACCTGACCCGGCTCGCTGCCGGCCCACTGTCTGCCTGACCCCGACGCAACGGGATCAGAAGCCGAGGGCGTCCGCTGCCTCCCGGGAACTGTCACGCAGGAAAGTCCCGCAGCGGGTCTCCTCCTCGTGCTCCCCGATGACCCGAGCAGCGCGGGCCAGAGCCGCGAGCGCCCGCAGGAACCCGCGGTTGGGCTCGTGCTCCCAGGGGATCGGCCCCTGTCCGCGCCACCCGGCCCGGCGCAGCGCGTCCAGGCCCCGGTGGTAGCCGGTCCGCGCATAGGCGTATGCCGCGACCGGCTGGCTCGCGTCGAGCGCCGCCTCGGCGAGCAGCGCCCATGCCAGCGACGAGGCCGGGTATGCCGCCGCCACCGACTCAAGGGCCGCGAGCGGCATACCGTCGCCGACGCTGCCCGAATCGGCCGGTGACCCGTGGCCGGGCCCCTGTTGGAGCCCGGCCACGACGTCAGCCGCAGGGTCGGCCGGCAATTGCGTGCGCGGCATACCCAGCAGGTTGTCGGTCACGCGCTGTGCGTCCCCGCCGAGCGCAGGTCCTGGCAAGCCTGGACGACCCGGGCCGCCATCGAGGCCTCGGCCTCCTTGCCCCAGGCGCGCGGGTCGTACTGCTTCTTGTTGCCGACC
>CAZNLX010000017.1:0-17683 GCA_964573925.1 uncultured Intrasporangiaceae bacterium | reverse complement strand
CGGAGAACCAGGACAGCGACTTCACCTGGGCCGAGTTCGTCCAGCGCAACAACTCCGAGCTCGTTGCCGGTTGGGGCAATCTCGTCAACCGGACCGCGTCGATGATCCACAAGCGGTTCGGCGAGCTCCCGGCGGCCGGGCCGCTGGAGGCGATCGACACCGAGCTGCTCGAGGCCATCCGGGGCGGCTTCGCGACCGTCGGTGCGCACATCGAGCGGCAGCGGTTCAAGGCCGGGATCGGTGAAGTCATGCGGCTGGTCGGGTTGGCCAATGCCTATGTCTCCACGACCGAGCCGTTCAAGCTCAAGGGTGACGACCAGCGGGAGCGGCTCGGCACGGTGCTGCACGTGCTGGCTCAGGCGGTGAGCGACCTCAACACCCTCAGCGCTCCGTTCCTGCCGCACGGCGCCAACCGGATCCACCAGATCCTCGGCGGCACAGGGGAATTCGTGCCGATGCCGCAGCTTCGCGAGGTCGAGGACCTCGACGGCGGACCGGCATACCCGGTCATCATGGGTGACTATGCCGCGACCCCGCGGTGGCAGTCCCGCCCGGTGGTGCCCGGGACGCCGATCGGGCCGCCGACGCCGGTCTTCACGAAGTTCGACCCGAGCGTCGTCGACGAGGAGATCGCCCGGATGCGGGCGGACGGCTGAGGCCGTGCGCGGCATACCTCCGGCTCCTGAGCCGCTGCCGGTCCCGGTCGTCGACAACCACCTGCACCTCGACATCGCCCGGCACGGCGAGGAACGCGCCGATGTCGGCGAGACCATCGCCGCAGCGGCGGCGGTCGGCGTGCCGCGGATGGTCCAGATCGGCTGCGACCTCCCCGGAGCGCGGGAGACCGTCGCGATGATCGAGGAGTATGCCGCCCTGCTCGGTGGAGTCTCATTGCACCCCAATGAGATCGGCCGTTTCCCGTCCTCCGCGGCACTGGCCGAGGGGCTGGCCGAGATCGAGGCGTTGGCCGCCCATCCGCGGGTGCGGGTCGTCGGTGAGACCGGGCTGGACTACTTCCGGACCGGGCCGGACGGTCGGCCGGGGCAGCAGGAGGCGTTCCGCTGGCACATCGACCTGGCCAAGCGGCTCGGCAAGACCCTGCAGATCCACGACCGGGACGCCCATGACGACGTGCTGCGGGTCCTCGACGAGGAAGGCGCGCCGGAGCGGACCGTGCTGCACTGCTTCTCCGGCGATGTGGCGATGGCCCGGGTCGCGGTCGAGCGGGGCTACTACCTGTCCTTCGCGGGCCCGGTGACCTTCTCGAGTGCCCACGGTCTGCGCGAGGCGCTGGCCGTCGTTCCGCTGGACCGGGTCCTCGTCGAGACCGACGCCCCCTACCTGGCCCCGCACCCGTGGCGTGGGGCGACCAACGCTCCCTTCCTCGTGCCGGTCACGGTGCGCCGGATGGCCGACGTGCTGGCAGTGGACGTCCCGACTCTGTGCGCGGCCATCGCGGAGAACTCCGAACGGCTCTACGGCCCCTGGTGATCGACCGTCGTTGGGGCTGACGACCGGGGTGTGAGACGCGGGCGCCCCTCCTCCGTGACGAGTGGGACTCATGTGCACAATGTGGTGACGTCGATGTGACCTACATCACACGCTATGCGGGCGACCCGTTATCAAAAGTTGACCGTTCCGTGGATCGTCGGGCACCGTTGACCAGATCGCCGGGAGGCACACCCCCTTCTGGCGCCGCGTCTGGGCCCCGATTCGGTGGCTCGGAACGGGGACGCGCGCTCGCCCGAGCCACCCGCCCCGATCGCTGCGCCCTCGTGCCCGCCCGGGAAGTCCAAAGTTCGGAGCATTGTGATCAGCAGCCTCATCGGCCGTGCCGCCACCGTCGGTGCCGTCGCCGCCCTCGCCCTCACCGGTTTCGGAGTTGCCCGGCTCGACAAGGCCGTCGACCTCAGCGTCGACGGCCAACGTGTGTCGATGCACGTCTTCGGGTCGACCGTCGCCGACGCCCTCGCCAAGAGCGGCGTCACCGTCGGGGACCACGACCTCGTCTCACCGGCACTCGACGAGGCCATCGAGGACGGCACCTCGATCGTCGTCCGCTACGGGCGCAAGGTCACCGTCACCGTGGACGGAGTGACCAGCGACTACTGGACGACGGCAACGACGGTGGACCAGGCGATGTCCGAGCTGGGCATCCGCGCGCTGGCCGGGGCAACCCTGTCGGTGTCCCGGTCCGCCGGCCTGGGCCGTGAGGGAATCAGCTTCACCGTGACCAATCCCCGCCAGGTGACCCTGACGGTCGACGGCAAGACTCGCTCCGAGAGCACATCGACGGCGACGGTCAAGGAACTGCTTGCCGCCTTGGGCGTCACCCTCGGTGCGCACGACCGGGTCAACCCGGCCGTCGACACGGCGATCAGTGAGGGATTGGCGATCGCCGTCCAGCGGGTCGAACTGCGCACGAGCACCGCAACCGAGAAGGTCGCCTACAAGACCGTCCGCAAGGACGACGCCTCGATGACCAAGGGCCAGACCAAGGTCGAGACGCCCGGGGTCAACGGCGAGCGCGTCGTCACCTACACCGAGACCTGGGTCGACGGAGTCTTCGAGGGCAAGGCGGAGACGGGGTCGAACGTCACCAAGCCCGCGACCGACAAGGTCCTGCTCGTCGGCACCAAGCCGGCCCCGGCCCCCTCGGCCGGCAACACGGGCGGCGGAGGACTCAACCTCGCGAATGCCGCCATGTGGGACCGGATTGCGCAATGCGAGTCCGGCGGCAACTGGCACATCAACACGGGCAACGGCTACTACGGCGGCCTGCAGTTCAGCTACTCGACGTGGCTGTCGGTCGGTGGGGCGGACTTCGCCTCGCGCGCCGACTTGGCCAGCCGCGAGCAGCAGATCACCGTCGCGAACCGGCTCTACGCGCAGCGCGGCCTGCAGCCGTGGGGCTGCCGCTGGGCGGCCTGAGCGCGTTCGCCGGGCCTCCCGGCCGCACTAGGCTGCCCGGGTGACCGACCGTGACGCCGATGCCTCGGGCAGCGCGCTGCTCGGACCTGCCCAGGTCCGTGAGCTCGCCACCCGGCTCGGGCTCCGGCCCACCAAGTCGTGGGGTCAGAACTTCGTCGTCGATGCCAACACGGTCCGGCGAATCGTCCGGCTCGCCGACGTGCAGCCCGGTGAGGCGGTCGTTGAGGTCGGTCCGGGACTCGGCTCGCTCACCCTCGCCCTGCTCGATGCGGGGGCGAGGGTGAGCGCCGTCGAGGTCGATCCCGCCCTTGCCGCCGCCCTGCCGGACACCGTCGCGGCGCGCTTGCCGGAGCGGACGGCATACCTCACCGTCGTCGCCGCCGACGCACTGCAGGTGAGCGTGCTGCCGGACCCGCAACCGACCGCGCTCGTGGCGAACCTGCCCTACAACGTCTCGGTTCCGGTCGTCCTGTCCTTCCTGGAACGCTTCCCGAGTCTCCAGCGGGTCCTTGTCATGGTTCAGCTCGAGGTCGCCGAGCGCCTCGCGGCCGCTCCGGGCAGCAAGGCCTACGGGGTGCCCAGCGTCAAGGCCGCTTGGTATGCCGCCGCGCGACTGGCCGGCACGGTGCCCCGAAACGTCTTCTGGCCCGTCCCCAACGTCGACTCCGGGCTGGTCGAGCTGCGCCGCCACGAGCCCCCGGACACGACCGCGACCCGGGCCGAGGTCTTCGCGGTCATCGACGCCGCCTTCGCCCAGCGGCGCAAGACCCTGCGTGCCGCACTGGCCGGCTGGGCCGGTGGAGCAGCGGCCGCCGAGGCCGCGCTGCGCGCCGCGGGGGTGGACCCGCAGGCCCGCGGGGAAGCGCTGCCGGTGTCCGCCTTCGCCGCTATTGCCGCGGCTCGTGCCGCGACCGGCACCCCCTAGGGTGGAAGCGTGAGCACCCACGTCCCGCCCCGATCGGTGACCGTGCGCGTGCCCGCCAAGGTCAACTGCGAGTTGCGGGTCGGTCCGCTCGGTACTGACGGCTACCACGAGTTGTCCACCGTCTTCATGGCCGTGGGCCTCTACGACGAGGTCACCGTGAGCCACGCCACCCGTTGGTCGGTCACCACCACCGGACCGTATGCCGCCCACGTCCCCTCCGGCGAGAGCAACCTTGCGCTGCGTGCGGCCCGGCTGTTGGCCCGCCGGCTGCGGGTGACCGCCCCTGCGGCGTCGATCCGGATCGACAAGAGCATCCCCGTCGCGGGGGGCATGGCCGGCGGTTCGGCCGATGCCGCGGCGACCCTGCTGGCCTGCGACCACCTCTGGGGGCTGCGGCTGGACCGGGAGGAACTGCTCGAGTATGCCGCCGACCTCGGCAGCGACGTGCCGTTCTGTCTGTCCGGCGGGATCGCCATCGGCTCCGGTCGCGGTGAGCGGCTCGCCCCGGTGCTGGCCCGCGGGACCTACCACTGGGTCTTCGCGCTGAGCGCCGAGGGTCTGTCCACACCAAGGGTCTTCGCCGAGTTCGACCGGCTCAGCGCCGGCCGCCGGGTTCCGCAGCCCGAGCCCTCTCCGGCGATGATGACGGCGCTGCGCTCGGGTGACCCGGAGGCCTTGGGCGACGCCCTCGTCAACGACCTCCAGGAGCCGGCCTTCTCGTTGCGGCCGGAACTGCGCCCAGTGCTCGACGCCGGCCTGGAGTTCGGTGCGCTCGGCGGGATCGTCTCCGGCAGCGGCCCGACCGTCGCCTTTCTCACCGGATCCGCCGAACACGCACTCGACCTGTGCGTCTCGCTCACCGCCTCGGGGGTCGTCGACCAGGTGGTGCGGGCGCGCGGGCCGGTGCACGGGGCTCACGTCGTCGCCGGCCCGGCCCGCGACTGACGGCCGCGGTTCGCTGGCACCCATGGGCATCCTCGTTTCGGCCGAGAAGGTCACCGTCGTGCATGGCGTCGACCACGTCTTGGATGCCGTCACGGCTGGAGTGCTGGGCGGTCAGCGGATCGGTGTCGTGGGCCGCAACGGGGGCGGCAAGTCCACCCTGCTGCGGGTGCTCGCCGGGACCCAGGAGCCCGACGACGGCCGGATTACCCGGGTCGGTGGGCTGACCGTCGGACTGCTCGCCCAGGAGGATCGGCTGGACCCGGCGGCCACGGTGCGTCGTGCCCTGGCCGGGGATCGCCCGGAGCACGAGTGGGCCGGGGAGGCTCGGGTCCGCGACATCCTCGACGGCCTGCTCGGCGGGGTCACCGCGGCGGCGGTGGGTGGCTTGGACGCGCTCGTCGGCCCGCTGTCCGGTGGCGAGCGCCGCCGGCTCGCCCTGGCCGCCCTGCTCGTCGCCGACCCGGACCTGCTGCTGCTCGACGAGCCCACCAACCACCTCGATGTCGAGGGCGTCGCCTGGCTCGCCGAGCACCTGGCCACCCGGCGGACCCGCCCGGACACCGCCCTTGTCGCGGTCACCCACGACCGCTGGTTCCTCGACGCGATGGCCACTCTCACCTGGGAAGTGGAGCGCGGCTCGGTCTTCAGCTACGAAGGCGGCTACGCGGCCTACGTGTTGGCCAAGGCCGAACGGGCCCGGGTCGCGGCAGTGACCGCCGAGCGCCGGGACAACCTGCTGCGCAAGGAACTGGCCTGGCTGCGCCGCGGCGCCCCGGCCCGCACCAGCAAGCCGAAGTTCCGGATCGAGGCGGCCAACGCGCTCATCGCCGACGAACCGCCGCCCCGGGACGGGGTCGAGCTGGTCCGTTTCGCGACCCGGCGGCTGGGCAAGGACGTCATCGACCTGCTCGACGCCTCGGTCCGCTTCGGGGACCGAAGCCTGTTGGACCGGATCACCTGGCGGCTGGCCCCCGGCGAGCGGGTCGGCATTGTCGGGGTCAACGGGGCAGGGAAATCGACGCTGCTGCAGGCGTTTTCGGGTGAAGTCCCGCTGTCTGACGGGCGGCGCAAGGTCGGCAAGACGGTCGCCCTCGCGCATCTCACCCAGGAGGTCCGGGAGCTGGAGGAGCTCGCCTCGCACCGGGTCATCGAGGCCATCGAAGTGGTGCGGCGCAGCATCGTCCTCGGTGACCGGGAGGTCACCGCGAGCCAGTTGGCCACCCGGCTGGGCTTCACCGGACAACGCCAGCAGACCCGGGTCGGCGATCTCTCCGGCGGCGAGCGGCGCCGCCTGCAGATCCTGCGGCTGCTCATGGCCGAGCCCAATGTCCTGCTGCTCGACGAACCGACCAACGACTTGGACATCGAGACCCTCACCTCGCTGGAGGACGTCCTGGACGGGTGGGCCGGCACCCTGCTGGTCGTCTCGCACGACCGCTACCTGCTCGAGCGGGTCTGCGACCGCCAGGTCGCCCTGCTCGGCGACGGCCGAGTCCGCGACCTGCCCGGTGGGGTGGAGGAGTACCTCCGGTTGCGCGCCGCGATGCCCCCGACCACCGGGTATGCCGTCCCGGCCACAGCCGCCTCGGCCACCTCGGCCGCGCGGGGGGACGGGACGGCGGCGCGCGACGGCATACCCTCGGGGTCGGCCGGGCCGAGCTCGGTGCAGGTGCGGGAGGCCCGCAAGGAGATGGCCCGGGTCGAGCGGGCCCTGTCCCGGCTGGCCGAGCGGGAAGACCGGGTGCATGCCGAGATGGCGGCCGCGGCGACCGATCACCGAGAGGTGTTGCGCCTCAACGCCGAGCTGCGCGGGATCGTCGACGAGCGGGAGGCCCTCGAACTGGCCTGGCTCGAGGCCGCCGAGATCGTCGGCTGACCTACCCGGACTCGCGGTTCAGGTCTCCAGCGGGGCGTTGAGCCGGCGCAGCATCGCCGCGAGGGTCGCCCGTTCCTCGTCGGTGAGCTCGCCCAACAGATCGCGCTCGTGGGCCAACAGGTCCGACAGCGCCGCGTCGACGGTCTCCCGGCCGGCCTTGGTGAGCCGCACCTTGACCCCGCGGCGATCGCCCGGGTCGGGGCTGCGCCGGACCAGTCCGCGCTGCTCCAATCGGTCGACCCGGTTGGTCATCGTCCCGGAGGTCACCAGGGTCTCGGTGACCAACTGGCCCGGCGAGAGCTGGTAGGGCCGGCCGGCCCGTCGCAGTGCGGACAATACGTCGAACTCCCAGCTCTCCAACTGCTGCCGGGCGAAGGCGGCCCCGCGGGCCAGATCGAGCCGACGGGCCAGCCGGGTGATCCGGGAAAGCACCTGAAGTGGCTCGACGTCCAGGGGCGGCAACTCGCGTCGCCAGGCCGCGACGATCCGGTCGACGTCATCCGGCGGCCGGGACGTAGGCGCCTGTCCGGGGCTGCGTGAGCCCGCCGGTCGTGCCATGTCCGCCACACAGTCAATCTAGCGACCGGCGGGCCGTCCAGCCACAGCGTCAAGAGTCTTGACTTCGAGAAATTCGGAACTTCCGCCGAAACGTCCGTCATGGGCACAATGGATGTGCGTCTAGCTCAAAGCAGCAGTCTCGCGCGCGAAAGGAGGGTGTCCGTCATGTCCGCACCGGCAGTGCTCTGGGGCCACGCTTGGGCCGACCTCGACGACGCCACCCTTCTGGCCCAGGTCCGCACTGGTGACGCCGACGCCTACGCCGAGCTGTGGCGGCGGCACTTGCCCGCGGCATACGCCGTCGCGCACCGGCACCGCGGCCGGACCTCTGCCGAGGACGTCGTCGCCGAAGCCAGCCTGCGGGTCTACGACCTCATCCGGGCTGGCAAGGGCCCGCTGACCAACTTCCGTTCCTACTTCCTGTCCGCCGTGCGCACCATCGCGGTCGACCACGCTCGCGGCGAGCTTCGGGCGGTCCCCACCGAGGACACCGGCCTGGAGGCGGCGGCGCCGGCGACTCCGGCTTACGACCCGTCCCCGGGCGTCGACCACGCCCTCGTGCGGGTGGCCTTTGCCCGGCTCGCCGAACGTGACCAGCAGGTGCTCTGGCGCACCGCCGTCGAGGGTACGACGCCCGCCGCGGTCGCCGACGACCTGGGGCTGACCGCCAACGGGGTGAGCGGCATCGCCTTGCGGGCTCGGGACAGCCTGCGCGCCAAGTACCTCGACGCGCACGCCGATCGGGCCATCGACCGGGCCCAGGACGAGGAGTGCCGCTGGGTGCTCAGCCAGATGGGCCGGTTCGTCCGCGGCAAGCTGCCGGTGCGCCAGCGCGCCCGGGTCGAGGAACACCTGCGCTCCTGCCGACACGCCCAGGGCTTGGCCTACGAGATGGCCGAGGTCAATCGGGCCCTGCCGGCCGTCATGGTCCCGCTCATCTTCATGGCCGGTTCGACCGCGGCTGCCGCGTGGGCAGCCGCCGGCGGTGTCGCCGGAGGCCTCGGCCTGGCCGCCGGGGGATCGGGCGACGCCGGGCAGGTCGCCGCGAAGGTCACCGACATCGGCACCAAGGTGGCCGCGCTCGGTGTCGCCGCTGTCCTCGGGACCGGGTATGCCGCTGGCTCCGGGATCGGCCCCGTCGCGCCTGCCGTTGCCGCTGCGGTCCCACCGGCCGCCGTCGCGCCGCCGGTGCCGGGCCCGGCTCCTAGCGCGCCCCCGGCCGCCGCGGCTCCGGCTCCGCCGGCAGCCAGGCCATCGCAGACGGCCGTGCCCGCGCCCCCCGCCGCGCCGGCCCGCCCGGCCGTGCCCCCAGCCCGTCCCGCGCCGACGACGAGCGTCCAGATCACGACCTCCTCGACGACGTCGAGCAGTTCGACCTCGAGCACGACCACATCCAGCACGACGACATCGAGCACGACGTCGTCGACGACCACGTCCAGCACGACGACCACGAGCCCGCCGGCGCCACCATTGCTGGGCCCGGTCGCCGCCGTCTACGACGCGGCCTTCGACCTGCATGTCGTCGTGCCGAGCGAGGGACTGTCCACCCTCGTGCTCAAGTTCGTGCCGACCGGTCAGGTCGACCTCACCGCCGTGCCCCTCTTCGCGCCCGAGGTCGTCCCGACCTGGACCTGCGGCACCGCGGGACCGCGGATCGAGTGCGAGGGCTCCGGACCGGTGACGTTCTCAGTGCTCGCGGCGTTGAGCGGCCCGGGATCCGGCGGTGGAGGCGGCGCGGCCACGACCCCGGGGACCGTGGCTGTCGAACTCGTCGCGCCGGACGGCACGACGACCACCGCCGAGGTGCTCGTGGCCCCCGCCACCGATCCGTCCGTGACGACGACCACCACGACGACGCAGACGACCACCACGACCACGGACCCGGGGACCACGACGGCGACGGTCACCACGACGACCGACCCGACGACCATCACGACGGTCTTCGCGCCGGCGATCGTCGTCGTGACGGCCGCCCCCGTGGTCGTCGTCACGACGACCACCACGACCGGCTGACCGTCGGCTCAGCGTTTGGCGGCCGCCCGAAGGGTCGGCTTGTTCTCCAACGCGATGAGTCCGTTCCAGGCGAGGTTGACCAGGTGGGCGGCCACGTCGGCCTTCTTGAAGCGCCGGTGTTCCAGCCACCACTGACCGGTCAGTGCGACCATTCCCACGAGCATCTGGGCGTAGATCGGAGCCGACTTCGGATCCAGCTTCCGGCGGGAGAACTCGGCCGCGAGGATCGCCTCGACCTGGGTGGCGATGTCGCCGATGAGGCTGGCGAACGATCCGGTGGACTGCCCTGCCGGCGAATCGCGCACGAGGATCCGGAAACCGTCGGTCGACCCCTCGACGTAGTCCAGGAGGGCCAGCGCCGCCGTCTCCACGACGGCGCGGGTCGGTCCGGGCGTCTCCAACGCCGAGGTGACCGCCTGCAGGAGGGTCGCCATCTCGCGGTCGACGACGACGGCATACAGGCCTTCCTTGCCGCCGAAGTGCTCGTAGACCACCGGCTTGCTGACCCCGGCCTTTGCGGCAATCTCCTCGACCGTCGCCGCCTCGAACCCCTTCGCGGCGAAGACGGCGCGGCCCACGTCGACGAGCTGCTCGCGCCGCTCCTTGCCGGTCATCCGGGCGCGCCGGCCGGGCGGGGGGCTCTCGCGTGGGGTCACGGGGCCCATTCTGCCTGCTTCGTGACCCAGGCCGCCGTATGCCGTCCGCCCGCCTCCGGCGCGGAAGGTAGCCTAGGCCGGGTCACGATCCCCGGTTGGTCTGCTGGCAGGGCCCGCCTGACTTTGAATCAGGATTAGCGACGCTGGTTCGATTCCAGCCCGGGGAGCCACAGGGCGTGCGGAATGCCTACTCGCAGGGCTGCGCGTTGAAGCTGACGTTCGCCACGACGGCGTTCGCCTTGTCCAGGGTCCACCAGGTGTTGTCCTGCGTGAAGATCTCGCTGTCGGAGTGCAGTGGCTCCTTCATGACCTTCTCGTTGGACAGGGCGTCGGCCAAGGCGGTCCTCGTCATCCCCATGCTGGTGCCAAGCGGAAGGGTGACCGGGGCGGGCGTGGAGCCGCCGCGAAGGGTCCAGCTCGAGATCTTGAGGGTCTCTCCGGGTCCTGCCTCGCCGTAGACCATGAGGTCGCCCCATTCATAGGCAATCGACTTCCGGTCCGGGCCCTTGAGCTTGCAGCCGGCCGCCTCGACGGTCTTCGTCGGGGCCCCGAGCGTCGGCTTGGCGCCGGCCAGGACGTCGGCGGGCAGCGCCGGGAGCTTCACATCACCGAACGAACCGAGCCCGAGTGCGAAGGACGTCGCGGCCGGCTTGGTGCTCGTGGAGGCGGTCGGCGTCGTCGTCGGAGCCGCTGATGACGAGCATGCGGCGAGCAGGGCGAGCGAGGACATCAGCCCGGCCACGACGAACTGGCGGCGGTGGGCCTTTCCGTGTGACATGGTCGACTCCTTTTGTCGCTTCGTGTGCGAAGCATACGTTCCGCGGGACGTTCTGCCCCGATCTGAGCGAAATATTCGCCCCGGGTTGGAGGGGGTTGGCTTCAGTGCGAAGCCGTCGAACGGAGGATCGTCCCGAGCAGGCTCTCGATCCGCGCTGAGAGTCCGTCCGCGGTGAAGTCTTGGGCCATCACGTGGGCCCGCGGGGACGAGTCCGCCGCAACCGCACGGCCCGCCTCGCTTTCCAGGGCACGTCGCAGGGCGGCCGGGTCGCCGCTGGGCACCAGGCAGGTGACGTCGTCGCTGACGTAGTCGCGCACGGTCGGCACATCCGACACGACCACCCGCCGGTCCATGGCCATCACCTCGAGCAACACCGTCTGCCCGGAGGAGAGCTGGCGGGGGTGCAGCGGAATGACGAGAACGTCGGCTTCCGCATAGGCCTCCCGGAGGTTGCGGATCGGCACGTTGCCCTCCAAGCCCAGGCCGAGGGGGCGATCTCCGGCGGCGGCCGCCGCGATGGCGAGGTTGGCCGGGTCGCTGACCACCGTGCAGGTGAAATCGTCCGGCAGGGCCGTGACCAGCGTGGCGAAGTCCTTGCCCTCGTTGGTCCCCACGGACAACACGTGGCGGGGGCGTCGCCGCGTGGCCGGACTCGGCCGGAAAAAGTCGATGTCGACGCCGAAAGCCAGGAAGGAGGACCGAGACTCCTGCACACCCATGGCGCGCAGATCGGGCAGCTGGGAACGGGCGAAGACCGTGACGTGGTCGGCCCGGCCAAGCAGCCAGGCATCGATCCGTCGGCGCAGCCGCGAGTGCCGGCGTGGGTCGGTCGCCGCGACCGCCATGACGAGAACCGGCCGGCGGATCAGCCGTAACCCCCGCAGGAGCAACAGCGCCTCGGCAGCCGCCTCGTGGGTCGCGACGAAGGCATCCACGGCCCGGGCCTGTCGCAGCGCCCACCGCGCCTGTCGCAGTCGCCACGGCAACCGGCCCGAGTCCGCGCAGAACCGGACGTCGTGTCCCCGCGCGGCCAGGCCGGCGGCCCCGAAGAGCCGATGCGCGGGGACCTGCCCGCGGCCGACGTCGGCGAATTCGTGCCCCCATGGGCTGAGGTAGAGGAACGCCAGGCGCAGCGGGGACGGTGCGCCCCCACCGACCAAGTCCATGTTCGGAGTCTAGGTCGGTATGCCGCGGCCGCGGCGGGTCTTTGGCTCGCGGACGGGGGGGCGGCGTCGGCCGTCGGGACCGCGTCTCCCGGGCCCGGTAAGATCGCTGGATGTGACGCACACGCGGCCGGCAGCGGTCATCGTCCTCGCCGCGGGCGAGGGGACCCGCATGAAGTCGGCGACGCCCAAGGTCCTGCACACCATCGGTGGGCGCAGTCTGTTGCACCACGCCATCGCGGCCGCCCGCGGCCTGGACCCCGTGCACCTCGAGGTTGTCGTCCGCCACGAACGGGACCGGGTTGCCGCGCACATCGCCTCCTGTGACCCCGATTGCCTCATCGCTGACCAGGACGAGATCAAGGGCACCGGGCGGGCCGTCGAGTGCGGCCTCGCGGCGTTGCCGGACGGCCTCACCGGGACCGTCGTAGTGACCTACGGGGACGTCCCGTTGCTCACCACGGCGACGCTGCGCGACCTGCTCGCGGTGCACGAGGCGCAGGCCGGGGCGGTCACCGTGGTCACGTCGCACCTGGCCGACCCGTTCGGCTATGGCCGGATCGTGCGGGACGCCGACGGCTCGGTGCTGCGGATCATCGAGCAGAAGGACGCCTCGGCAGACGAGCGGCTCATCACCGAGGTGAACTCGGGCATCTACGCCTTCGACGCCGTCGTGTTGCGCGAGGCACTGGCCGGGTTGGGCACCGACAACGTCCAGGGCGAGAAGTACCTCACCGATGTCGTCGGCGTGGCCCGGGCGCGGGGCCGCACCGTCGCGGCATACGTGCTTGCCGATGTCGTGCAGGCCGAGGGGGTCAACGACAAGATCCAGCTGGCCAAGCTCGGAGCGGAACTCAACCGGCGGACCGTCGAGGCCGCGATGCGCGAGGGAGCGATCATCCGGGACCCCGCGACGACGTGGATCGACACGACTGTCTCCATCGGGCGCGACACCGTCGTGTACCCCAACACTCAGCTGCTCGGCGCGACGAGCGTCGGGGCGGACTGCGAGATCGGTCCGGACACGACCCTCACCGACATGGAGGTCGGCGACGGCGCGACGGTATGCCGCACGCAGGCTTCGCTGTCGGTCATCGGCCCCGGAGCGACGGTCGGCCCCTGGGCCTACCTGCGGCCCGGGACCGAGCTCGGTGCCGACGGAAAGATCGGCACCTTCGTCGAAACGAAGAACGCCCACATCGGTGCGGGATCCCGGATTCCGCACCTTTCCTATGTCGGCGACGCGACGATCGGCACCGGCACGAACATCGGGGCGGCATCGGTCTTCGTCAACTACGACGGGGTGGCCAAGCACCGGACGGTCATCGGCGACCAGTGCCGGATGGGCAGCGACACGATGTATGTCGCCCCGGTGACGGTCGGCAACGGGGCCTACTCGGGGGCCGGCACCGTCATCCGCCACGACGTCCCCGCCGGGGCTCTGGTCATCTCGGACGCTCCCCAGCGGATCGTCGAAGGCTGGGTGCAGGAGCACCGCCCGGGGAGCGAATCGGCTCGCGCGGCAGCCGCCGCGGCAGCCGCCGCCGAGGGCCCGGTGGCGGGGGAAGCGGCGAGCGGACGGCATACCGGCGACGACGGCGAGGAGCAACAGCGGTGACGGTCATCCGTCGCAAGACCAAGCGCCATCTCATGGTGTTCTCGGGGCGGGCGCATCCGACGTTGGCCGAGGCGGTGGCGGCCGACCTCGGGACGGTCGTCGTGCCGACCCAGGCCTATGACTTCGCCAATGGCGAGATCTATGTCCGTTTCGAGGAGTCGGTGCGCGGCTGCGACGCCTTCGTCATCCAGAGCCACACGGTGCCGATCAACGAGTGGATCATGGAGCACCTCATCATGGTCGATGCCCTCAAGCGGGCCTCGGCCAAACGGATCACCGTCGTGCTGCCCTTCTACGGCTACGCCCGCCAGGACAAGAAGCATCGGGGGCGCGAACCGATCTCGGCCCGGCTCATGGCCGACCTGTTCCGCACCGCCGGCGCCGACCGGCTCATGGCCGTCGATCTGCACACGGCACAGATCCAGGGCTTCTTCGACGGGCCCGTCGATCACCTCATGGCGTTGCCGATGCTCGCCGACTATGTCATCGAGAAGTACGGCGGGCACCGGCTGGCGGTCGTCTCGCCCGACGCCGGGCGGATCAAGGTGGCCGAGCAGTGGTCGGCCCGGTTGGGCGGTGCCCCGCTGGCCTTTGTCCACAAGACCCGCGACATCACCCGGCCCAACGAGAGCGTCGCCAACCGGATCGTCGGGGACGTCGCCGGTCGGATGTGCATCCTCGTCGACGACATGATCGACACCGGCGGGACGATCACCAAGGCGGCCGACGCAATCATGGCTGAGGGCGCTGCCGGGGTCATCGTCGCTGCCACCCACGCCATCCTCTCCGGCCCGGCGGTCGACCGGCTGAGGGCGTCGAGCGCCTGCGAGGTCATCGTCACCGACACGTTGCCCATCCCGCTGGACCGGCAGTTCGACAAACTCACCGTCCTGCCGATCGCCCCGCTCATCTCGCGGGCGATCCAGGAGATCTTCGAGGACGGCTCGGTCACCAGTCTCTTCGACGGCCGGGCCTGACCGGTGCGGCGGTGTTCCCTGCCGGACCGGCGGCGGTGCCCTCGGCCGGCTGCGCAGGGCCCGCCGGGTGGACGGTCGGCGACGCGGTAGCCCGAGCCCAGCGCAGGCTGGGCACTTCGACGAGATGGAAGAAGACCCACCCCACGGACACGGTGACGATCAGCCCGGCGCTCCACAACAGCAGCACCCGAACCGTCGGATCCGTCACCCCACCGGCTCGCCGGAGCAACTCCGACAGGTACCAGGCCACCGGCTCGTGAACGAGGAAGAGGCTGTAGGACATCAGGCCCATCCGAGCCATCGGGCGGGACGAGAAGACTCGCCGGGCTCGTCGTGACCCCAGCACGCCGGCGACCAACGCCCCGAAGGCGACCGCGAGTGCGGCCTCGCGCAGTGGTGTGGTGTGTGCGGCCGGGCTCACCGCGACGAGGTAGCCGCCAACCGCCAGCAACAGGTATGCCGCCGCGAGCCGAGGCTGCGGGCGGCGTAGCCCGCGGGTGACCAGCACGGCGCTCGCCATCCCGCCGAGCAACTCGACGAGCCGTCCGGGAGCCTGGGCCTCCCAGAGGAAGCGGCTGGGGAATCCGGTGTCCGGGACCCAGGCGATGACCGCTGCCCGGTAGACCGCCCAGCCGAGCAGGGCCGCGCCGAGCGCCGGCCACCCCCAACGGTGCCAGGCGAGCACGAGCAGCGGGAAGAGCAGGTAGAGCTGCATCTCCAGGGACATCGTCCACAGGCTGCCGTTGATCGACGCCCAGTAGTCGGTGAAGAAGAGGTGGGTGAAGCTGAGATGGCTCAACAGGTCAGGCCACGTCGGCCACTGCCGGTCGGCGGGGGTCATCCCGACCAATCGGCCGGCCACCGCCAAGGCCTGTGGGAAGAGCACCGCGAAGGCCAGCGCCGCCCAGTAGGGCGGGACGATCCGGCGTAGCCGGCGCACCAGGTAGCGACGGGTGTCCAGGCCGGCGACGTGCCCGGGCTGGCGCACCAAGGGGAGGAAGAGCACGAAGCCGGTGACGACGACGAAGAAGTCGGGGCGGGTGTTCTGGGCGACGACGGCGGAGATGGCACCGAGATCCGGAGCGCCCCCGTACAGCCACGTGTGGTATCCGAAAACGAGCAGGAACCCCACCGCGCGCACGCCGTCGACGGCTTCGACCCGGCTGCCTCCCACGACCTCGTGAGCCCCCGGCGAGACGGGCACGGGATCACACTAGCTCTTGACTCAGGTGAAGGCAGCCAAACTGAGGATCTCTGCGGACTGGGTGATCGCGGCATACGCGACTCGGTATGCCGCCTCGCCTTGACCATAGGGGTCGGCGATGTCCGGTTCGGCGCAGACCGGCACCGAGCGGGCAATCCGCAGTTCCGCGGCGAGTGCAGCAATCTCGCGCAGGCGGGCCGCGGGGTCGGCGGACAGCCGCGCCGTGCGCTCGCCCAGGCGGCCGACCTCGACGAGATGAGCGAACTCCCGCAGGGTGAAGGTTCGGGTCAAGGCGCGGGGGTAGGCGGTCACCGCTGCGGAGCGGTGCTCGGTCTCCATGCCAAGGACGAGGTCGGCCTCCGCGACGAGCGCGGCGCTGAGCCGTCGCGCGGCGAAGTGCTCCGCGTCAACCCCGTCTTCGACGAGCAACCTGGCCATGGTGGGCTCGACCGGGTGCCCGACCACCCCATGGGTGCCTGCGCTGGCGACCTCGATGCCTGAGCCGAGGGGCAGGCGGTGGCGCAGCAGCCGCTCGCCGGCCGGAGAGCGGCAGATGTTCCCCGTGCAGACGACGAGGACCCGAAACCCGGGATTCTGGCTCGCGTCGGACGTCACGTGAGTAGTCTGCCGCACACGTCCTGGTGGCGTTCGCCCGCGTGTTTGCCTACGCCCTTCGACGTTTGCCCTGGTTTGTGGCATGTGTGCTGTTAACCGAGGTTACGGTTTCGTGAATACGGCGCTCGTGGAGGGCGGCTGGTGTTACCGTCGCCTGAGCGAAGCCGCAGCGTGGGGGTGGAGTCACGTTGTGATGTTGTGATGTTGTCTCAGGGGCTTGAGGAGGAACCGTGGACAAGGTGACCAGTGGTGCGGAGCGATCGGCGATCAGCCGACGCACGGTCGTTGCGGGTGCGGCATGGGCGCTCCCCGTTGTCGCGATCGCTCCTGCTGCTCAAGCCGTGACTTGCTCCCGCAACGTCTGTGTCGCCTACACGGGCACAGCATGCAAGGTCCCTGGCAATTCCGGGGGTCCGGGAGAGAAGAAGGCCTACAAGTACAACTTCACGATCACGAACATGACGGGTGAGTGCGTTACCGTCCTCTTCTACTCCTTCACCGTCAATGGCGCGCCAGCTCCGGACTACATCTCCATCACGCCGCGTGCGGGGTCGTCTACCGGTACGTCCACGTGCAACAGCTGCTCCTGCGCGACCGACTGGGAGGACTGGGCTCGGTCGAACCAGGGGTCGCTCCCCGGTCATGTCTGGCCCACCAAGGGGAGCAAGACACCGCCGGACGACTACTTCTCGTACGACCCCCCGGGACCAACCGCCGTTCAGCCCGCCGTCACGTGCGTCGGCTCGGGGACGGGCAACTACCTAGACGTTTGGGTCGTCGGCGGCGAGTATCCGAGCAGCGCTGAGGGCAACGACACCGTGATTCGGTGGATCGTCCTCGATGCCGCCTGCAACATCATCCAGACGAACTCCGTTAACCCGACGAACACGCCGCCCAACTGCGCCTAGCTCCCGGCGTACGTTGCGAGGGATGACCCGGAGTGGTTGTCGTCAGGGGCCTGATGGGATCGGTCTCCTTGGTGATGTCCGACGGCGCCAGCCATACCCTGACTGCCCAGATCACGCGGCAGTGGGCACGGTGCATAGACGCGAGCGCAGTTGTCGCTGAGGGGTTCCCCCGCATCCACGTCGACGCGGCTGGATACACACTTCAGGGTCAGGTCACGCTGCAGTTGATTGCTGCTTCATCGGGGCTTCTCATGTGGCACGCGGCGGGGATCTCGCTGAACGATGGTCGCGTGTTGGGGCTTGTCGGGGCTTCGGGGATGGGAAAGAGCACTGCGGTCGCCCACCTCACACGGCGCACTTGGGGGTATGTCACAGACGAGACCCTCGGTGTGGATCCTGACGGGCGGGTGTGGGCCTACCCCAAGCCGCTCGCACTCATTCGTCCCGGCGCATCGGACAAGGTGAAGCCCCCCGGCGTGTCCGGAGACTTCGAACCTTGGGAAGGTTGGAGTCATG
>CAZNLX010000016.1:0-17978 GCA_964573925.1 uncultured Intrasporangiaceae bacterium | reverse complement strand
GGCGCATCGAGAACGGCTGGGCCAGCCGCACGAGGGTGTCATAGATCGCGCTGTCGCCGTGCGGGTGGTACTTGCCCATGACCTCGCCGACGATGCGGCTGGACTTGACGTGCGGGCGGTCTGGGCGCAGCCCGAGCTCGCTCATCCCGAAGAGGATCCGGCGCTGGACCGGCTTGAGCCCGTCCCGGGCGTCCGGCAGGGCCCGGGCGTAGATGACGCTGTAGGAATACTCGAGAAAGGCGGCCTTCATCTCCTCGGCGACGTCGATGTCGACGATCCGCTCGACGACCGGGTCGTCGCCGGGGGGCTGGGTTATGGTGCGTCGGGCCATGCCGGGTCGGACTCCTGCAGATCGGTCGGCGGGTCAACGTCTCATCCTCCACCACGGCACCCATCGGGCGGCCTCGCGACACTCGCGGCGGCCCGTAGCTGCGAACGCCTCAGCCGGGGGAGTGCACTCCGAAGCGTCCCCAATGAACGACCTCGGCCACGGCCCGGCGTCCCCGGGCCAGGCTCGGACTGCGCGGGTGCGGCACGGCATACCCGAGGCTGACGACGCCGACGAAGCGGCGGTTGTGCGGGATGTCGAAGGCCTCACGCAGGGCGGTATGCCGCTGCGGCGGCACCCCGAAGAAGCACCCGCCCAACCCGTGGTCGACCGCGGTGAGCAGCGCCAAGAGGGCCGCCATGCCGGTGTCGACATCCCAGTAGGGGACCGGCCAGCGGGTCGGGTCGCGGTCGGTCCAGCCCTTGTCCGGCTCGGCGTAGCGGTCCAGGTAGTGCTCCGGGTCGGACAGGCAGAGCACGAGCACCGGCGCCGTCGCCAGCCCCCGTAGCCAACCGTCGGCCGGCCCCGCCGGCGCGGTCGCGGTCCAAAAGGCGTCCCGGTCCGTCTCGTCGCTGAGCACGAGGAAGTCCCAGCCCTGGCTGAACCCGGCGCTGGGGGCACGAAGTGCGGAGGCTAGGCAGGCCCGGACCAGCTCCTCGGGGACCGGCCGGGCCGGGTCGTACCGCCGCACCATCCGGCGCCGACGGATGACCTCGGACAACTCCATGGGCGCGATGCTCTCACCCGCGGCACCGGGGACGCCCGAGGACATGGCAGCATGTGGGCGTGTCCAGCAAGCATTCCCACCATCGGCACCCCAAGCCGGACGAGGCGAGCGCCGCCGATCCGGTCGGGGCGGCGGCCGACCTTCCGCCGGGATATCCGGTCGAGTGGGAAGCCGATGTCGTCCTCAGCGACGGCTCGGTGGCGCACTTGCGGCCCATTACCCCGGCGGACGGCGAGCTCATCCGCGAGTTCCACGCCGGGCAGAGCGAAGAGTCGATCTACCTGCGCTTCTTCGCCCCCTTGCACGAGTTGTCCGACCGCGACGTCCACCGCTTCACCGTCATCGACTACGACGAGCGGGTCGCCCTGGTGGCCACCCATCTGGACAAGATCATCGGCGTCGGCCGCTACGACAAGCTCAACGAGACCACGGCCGAGGTGGCGTTCAACGTCTCGGACAACTACCAGGGCAAGGGCATCGGCTCGATCCTGCTCGAACACCTCGCGTTGGTCGGGCTGGACAGCGGGGTGACGAGGTTCGTCGCCGAGGTACTCCCGCAGAACCGCCGGATGATCAACGTCTTCCGGGAGGCCGGCTACAACGTCAAACACCGGCTCGAGGACGGGGTCATCTCGCTGTCCTTCGACATCACCCCGACGGCCGCGTCCACGGCGGTCCGCTACGCCCGGGAACACCGCTCCGAGGCGATCAGCGTGGGCGGCATCCTCACGCCTCGGTCGGTGGCGGTCGTGGGCGCGAGCCGCCGCGAGTTCTCCATCGGTCACACCTTCCTCAAGAACCTCGTCGAGGGGGGCTTTGCCGGCACGGTGTATGCCGTCAACCCCAACGCCAAGCGGGTCATGGGCATGAGGTCCTATCACAGCCTGTCGGACGTGCCCGGGCCGGTCGACCTCGTCGTCGTCGCGGTCGCCGCGCCCGAGGTCATCGACCTCGTCGACGAATGTGCAGCCAAGGGAGCCCGAGCCATCGTCGTCCCCTCGGCGCACTTCGCCGAAGACGGCGAACACGGGTGGAAGCTGCAGACCAAGTTGCGTAAACGGGCACGGAGAGCCGGAATTCGGGTCGTCGGGCCGAACTCCTTCGGGATCATCAACAATCACCCTGACGTCCGGCTCAATGCCTCCTTGGCTCCGCAGTTGCCCCCGCGAGGCTCGTTCGGGCTGTTCGCCCAGAGCGGTGCCCTGGGGATCGCCGTGCTTGCCTCGGCGGCCCGGCGAGGACTGGGAGTGTCGGTGTTCGCCTCGGCGGGCAATCGGGTGGACGTCTCCGGTAACGACCTCATGCAGTACTGGATCGAGGACGGCGACACCGACGCCGTGGGGCTCTATGTCGAGTCGATCGGTAACCCGCGCAAGTTCGCCCGGATCGCCCGGTCGCTCGCGGCGACCAAGCCGGTCATCGTCGTCAAGTCCGGCGCCTATCTGCTCGGATCGGCGCCGGGGCACTTCACCCGGACGACGAGCGTCCGGCAGGAAGCCTTCGACGCCCTGCTGCGCCAGTCCGGGGTGATCCGGACCGAGAACATCCATCAGTTGTTCGACGTCGCCCAGCTCGTCGTCCACCAGTCCCTGCCGGCAGGGGACCGGGTGGCCGTCGTGACGAACTCCGACGCCCTCGGGTCGCTGACGTCCCAGGCCGCTCAGAGCTGGGACCTCAAGGTCACCCACGGTCCGGTGTCCGTGCCCCCCGAGGCAGGAGCCGACGAGTTCGCCCAGGCGCTGCGGGCGGCCTTCGACGACCCGCAGGTCGACACCGTCATCGCCTCGTTCATCCCGCCGATCTACACCGACGACGAACTCGTCGCCGCGGCCGTCCGCGAGGAGGCGCGACGCAGTACCAAGACGTGCACCGCGACCTTCCTGGGCATGCGCGGTGTCACCGAGCAACTCGCGCTGAGCAGCCCCGGATCGCACCGGCGGGTTGTGCCGGCATACCCCATGCCCGAGGACGCCGTTCGGGCGGTGGCGGCCGCGACGCGCTATGCCCAATGGAAGGCCAGGGACAAGGGGACCCCCGTCGCGCCGACCGGCATCGACCAAGCGGCCGTCGAGACGATGATCGATGCCATCCTTGCCGAGCACCCCGAAGGCCGCGCGCTCACTCAGCCCGAGTGCATCGAGATGCTGGCGGCATACGGGATCTCGTTGTGGCCGGACGAGACGGTGTCGACGGCGGACGAGGCGGTCGCGGCGGCCGATCGGGTCGGATATCCGGTCATCCTCAAGGCGATCAGTCCGGCGGTCCGGCACCAGGTGGGGGTGACCGGCATCCGGCCGGACCTCACCTCCCAGGAGGCGGTCCGCGACGCGCACGCCTCGCTGGTGTCGCGGCTGGGAGCCTTCGTCGCCGACCGGTTCGCCGTCCAGCGGATGTCACCACCCGGGGTTTCCTGCGTCGTGGGCAGCGCCGAGGACCCCTTGTTCGGCCCGGTCGTGTCGTTCTCGATCGCCGGTCCGCCGACTGACCTGCTCGGCGACATCGGCTATCGCATCCCGCCACTGACCAACGTCGATGTCGACGACCTCCTCTTCTCGGTCAAGGCGGCACCCCTGCTCACCGGTCACCGGGGCAAGGAACCGGTCGACCTCGATGAACTGCGCGACCTGCTGGCCCGGGTGTCTGTCCTCGCCGACAACCATTCGGCGCTGCAGTCGGTCTCGCTCCAGCCGGTGAACTGCTGGGGCTCCGGAGTCGACGTCCTCGGCGCCGAGATCGTCGTCGCCCCGGCCATGACCCGCAAGGACGCCAGCCGCCGGGCGATGACCTGACCGTCGCGGACATGGGAGAGAATGGCCCTCATGCGCAAGCTTCCCCGTGAGGTGCCTGGATTCAGCCTGCCCGCCGATTTGCGGGCGGACATCCAGCACGCCGGCTACTACCCGGCTCTGGTTGCCGATGTCGTCGGCGCCACACTCGCGGGCGATACGGTCACTTCCCACCTGGTCCACCAGGAGACGACCTTCGACCAGGACTCGGTCCGTCGGCACATCACCGTGCTCGTGCTCACCCCGAGCAAGCTCGTCGTCGTGCACACTGACGACCACGACGACCACCAGGAGCGGGCCGTGGCCACCGCCACGAGCGAGAGCATCCCGCTGGCCTCGGTGCGCGGCATCATGCTGGCCCATGTCGTCGCCGACCCGGACGCCTACGTCCCCGGGTCCCTCGGGCGCGAGGTCACCCTCACCCTGGGCTGGGGGGCGGTCAGTCGCCTCGATGTGCTGCCGGCCAGTTGCGGCGACCCGCAGTGCGACGCCGACCACGGCTTCGAGGGCACCTTGGCTGCGGACGACATCTCGCTGCGGATCAGCGCCGACGCCGACGGCGATGCGGCGCTGGCCCGGGCCATGCACTTTGCGACGGCGCTGTCGGCGACGATCGGTCGCTGAGGTGGGCGAGGCCGCGCCCTCGCCCGCCGGGGCGGGGACCCTCTCGGCGGTGCTGCCCTCGGTCCTGTCCTCGCTCGGGTCCACTCGGTATGCCGCCCGCCCGCTGCTGCCCCTCGTCGCAGCCCGGCGGGCCATCGTCGTCCTCGTGGACGGACTCGGGGACACTCTCGTGCGGCGGCGCGCCGGACATGCGCCGTTCCTACGCTCCGGGCTGGCCGCGGCATACCGGTTGACCTGCGGTTTCCCGTCGACGACGGCCACCTCGATGGGCAGCTTCGGGACCGGGCTGCCGCCCGGTGCGCACGGCTTGGTGGGCTACGAAGTGCTCGTGCCCGGGGCCGTGCCCGAGGCCGATCGGCTGCTCAACGAGCTGAGTTGGGAGGACGGGCCGGACCCGTTTGCCTGGCAGCCCGAACCGACCGTCTTCGAGGCCGCCGAGGCCGACGGAGTGGCAGTGACCCGGATCGGCCCGGGCTTCTTCGACGGTTCCGGACTGACCAACGCCGCCTTGCGCGGGGGCCGGTTCCGGGCGGCATACCACCTGGCGGCCCGGGTCGACGAGGCGCTCGCGGCGGTCCGGGCGGCCCGGCGAGCCCTGGTGTACCTCTACTGGGGCGACGTCGACAAGATCGGCCACGTGCACGGGCCGGGGTCGGCTGCGTGGGGTGAGGAACTGGAGCGGGTCGATGCCGAGCTGGCCCGGCTGGTCGCGTCCGTCCCGGCCGACACCGCCGTCTACGTCACCGCTGACCACGGCATGGTGGAGATCCCGTTCGTGGACCGCGTCGACCTCGCCGACGAGCCCGAGTTGAACACCGGGGTGCGGTTCGTCGGGGGAGAGCCACGCGCCGTCCAGCTCTACTGCGCTCCGGGCGCCGCCGCCGATGTCGCGGCCGCATGGCGCGATCGCCTCGGCGACCGGGCCACTGTGACGACCCGGAGCGATGCCGTGGCCGCCGGTCTGTTCGGTCCACCGGACGTGGTTGCCCAGCGGGTCCTCCCGCGGATCGGCGATGTCCTGGTGAACTGCACCGGCTCGCTCGCAGTCGTCGACTCGATGCGGATGCGCCGGGAGCTGCTCGTCCTGCTCGGGTTGCACGGCTCGGTGAGCGAGGACGAGGTGGCCATCCCGTTGTTCCATTGGCCCGCCAGGACGGCATAGGGTCGGGCGCCGTGGCCGAACTCGTGTTCTTCTCCGGGACGATGGACTCCGGCAAGTCGACGTTGGCCCTGCAGATGGAGCACAACCATCGGGCCAGGGGCAAGGGCGGGCTCATCTTCACCAAGCACGACCGGGCCGGCGCGGCGGTCGTTTCGTCCCGGCTGGGCCTGTCCCGGCAAGCCATCGAGGTCACCGACGGACTCGACTTCTGGGATACGGTCGTCGGGCTCATCACCGAGGGCCACCGGGTGGACTTTCTGGTCTGTGACGAGGCGCAGTTCTACTCACCGGCCCAGATCGAGCAGTTGGCTCGCATTGTCGACGAGATGGGGATCGACGTCTTCGCGTTCGGGATCATGGCCGATTTCCGGACCCGGCTGTTCCCGGGCTCGCAGCGGCTGGTCGAACTGGCCGACAAGGTGCAGGTGCTCCAGGTGGAGGCGTTGTGCTGGTGCGGTGCCCGGGCGACGCACAACGCCCGGGTCATCGACGGAGCGATGGTCGTCGAGGGCGACCAAGTGGTCGTCGGGGACACCGCGAAGGGTGGAGCGGGGCTCGTGGAGTACGAGGTGCTCTGCCGGCGCCACTACATGCGCCGAATGACCTCGCACGCGGCTCGGGCGGCGGCCCTTTCCCCGGATGTGCTCCCCTTCGAGGTTCAGCGGGCCGAGGGCTGAGGGCTGGGGGCGGCCCGTCCGTTCAGTCGCGGGGCGTCTTCGGCTTGGTGCCGAAGACGATGTCGTCCCAACTCGGCACCGAGGTCCGGCCAGGCCGCCGAGCGGTATGCCGCACCGGCGGGGCGCTCGGGGCGGCATCGGCCTCAGGTGCCGCGGCGCTGTCCACCTCGGCTTCTGGAGCATCCCCGGGCGTAGCGGCCTCGTCCGGTCGCTCGTCGGGCTTCGGGATCGTGGCCGGTCCGGCGGGCTCAAGGGTGGCCTCGACGACCGGCCGGGCGGTGGGCTCGACGACCGGTTCAGCGCGCTCCACGAACTCGATGACCGGCTCGAGGGTGGGCTCGGAAACGGTCGGGGAAGCGGTCGAGGCGTCGTCCAGCGGCAGCGCTGCCACCGGTTCGAGCTGGCGACGGCGGGCCGACCCGCGCCGCGAGCGTGCCGTGGACCGCTCCCGCATCGCCGAGACGAGGTCCACCGGGGCCTCGGGCCGCGGCCGGCGCCGGCCGTCGGCGTCCAGCCCTCCGTCGGCCTCCACGTCGTAGACCGGGACGTCCCGGGGGACGATCGGCGCGGCCGGCTCGTCCTCGCTCAACCACCTGGCCTCGTCGTCCTTGGCCTGCAGGGCCCGGCTGGCGACATCGAACGACCAGGTCGCCTGACGTTGGCGCCCACCGGCCGGGAAGCTCACTGCAACGGTCCAGGCCGGTCCCTCCCGCCGCCAGGAGTCCCACTCCAGCAACTCGGCGGCGACCCCCCGGGATGCCAGGCGTTCGGCAACCCGCTGCCCGAGGCTCACCGCGGTCCCGGAGCTTCCGCGGCGACGCAGTCGGACCGCCCGCCCCAGCCCGGCGACGTACTCGCGTTCGGCGAGGATCGGGCCCTCGTACTTGTGGACCTTCTCGACCGTCCACCCGGACCGCTCGGCGACCTCTTCGGCGGACATCCCGGCGCGGACCATCGCCTGCACGTCCCGGGGACGCAGCCCGCCCTCGATCTCGATCTGGAGCTGTCCCAACCGGGGCCGGTCCCGGCGTGCCGCCGCCCGCAATGACTCGTCCAGGGGGACGCGGAACCGGGCGCCGTCCGCCGCGGCGAGCACGAGATGCCCGCCGTCGTCGTCGACGCCGATCAACCGCAGGTCCTGCATCGCTCACCCCCTGGGTCGGTCCGGCGAATCACCTCCCGACTCTCTCATTCCGGCCGGGGGTCTGCGAAGCGGCCACGCCGAGCCGTTAGCGTGGAGCTCACCATGACTTTGTCTTCCCACTTCCGGCGGCGGTTCCGCATTCCACCTGGTCCACTGCTACGGAAATTGGAGGACTTGGCGGTCGAACTTGCCGATTCGGCCGGCCGGCTCATCCACGACGAGCGCCCGGCGGACCTGGCCGCCACCACCTCGACGAAGTCCTCGGACACCGACCCGGTGACCGTCATGGACACCCGTTCCGAGACACTGCTGCACGAGCGGCTGGCCGCCGTGCGGCCGGACGACGGGGTGCTCGGCGAGGAGGGGGCGTCCGTCGCCTCGCGCAGCGGGCTCACCTGGGTCGTCGACCCGATCGACGGGACGACCAATTACCTCTACGGCATACCCGCGTATGCCGTGTCCGTCGCGGTCGTCGTCGGGGACCCGGCCACCCCGGGGGAGTGGGCTCCGGTCGCCGGGGCGGTGTGTGCCCCGCTGCTGGGCACCACCTGGTCGGCTCGGCACGGTGGTGGTGCCCGGCGCCGATCGGTAGGCGCTCGGACCGACTCCCCGATCCGGGTCGGCGACCTCGACGAGCTGGGCCGGGCGCTCGTGGGCACCGGCTTCGCCTATCGCCCGGCGAAGCGGGCCGCGCAGGCCCGGGTGCTCAGTCGAGTGTTGCCCCAGGTCCGCGACGTGCGCCGACTGGGCAGTGCCGCGATCGACTTGTGCCTGGTCGCCGACGGGCGGCTGGACGGCTACTACGAGTCCGGTCTGCTTCCGTGGGACCTGGCGGCTGGATGGTTGATCGTCGAGGAAGCCGGCGGGCGGGTCACCGGCGGGGACCTGGCCGACCCCAGCGAGAGGCTCGTGGTCGCGGCCAATCCGGCGTTGTTGCCGAGGCTGGCCAACCTGCTGGCCGGGAGTGAATGAGGTCACCTCCACGGTCCGGGCCCGGCCGGTCCGTGCGTGGCGCGGGTCCGGAACGCACCTGTGAGGCAGCCGACATGCGGAATGCGCGTGCGTCGGCCCGGCGAATGAGGCACAATCGCGCCCCGCAGGCAATGACGAGGACGTCATGCACACCGGGCACAAACTCGACGATCCGAGCGTTAGCCGCGACGAGCAGGCGTAGGCCGACATGACGGAAGTGACGGAGGAGACCGAACGGGCATGGCGACCGACTACGACGCACCACGCAAGACCGACGACGACCTGTCCGAGGATTCCCTCGAGGAGCTGAAGGCCCGCCGTGTCGACAAGGCGTCCTCGATCGTCGACGTTGACGAGGCCGAGCAGGCCGAGGGTTTCGAACTCCCTGGCGCAGATCTGTCCGGCGAGGAACTGTCCTACCGGGTCATCCCGCGCCAAGCAGACGAGTTCACCTGCTCTCGTTGCTTCCTCGTGCACCACCGCTCCCAGTTGGCCAAGAACGTCGGCGGGCAGATGGTGTGCCGGGAGTGCGTCGCCTGATGTCGCAGTTGCCGGTCCTCGTGCACCGGCTCGACCCGGACCTTCCGCTCCCGGGCTACGCCCGCCCAGGTGACGCCGGGCTGGACCTCTACGCCCGGATCGACGTCACCCTGGCTCCGGGAGAGCGCGCCCTCATCCCCACCGGGATCGCCATCGCCCTGCCCCCGGGGTATGCCGCCTTCGGTCACCCCCGCTCCGGGCTGGCCACTCGACACGGAATCACCCTGGTGAACGCACCAGGCACGGTGGACTCGGGCTACCGCGGCGAGATCCAGGTCAATCTCATCAACCACGACCCCCGCGAGACGTTCCAGGTCCGTCGCGGCGACCGGATCGCTCAACTGGTCGTGCAGCGCGTCGAGCAGATCAGCTGGATCGAGACCGATTCGCTCCCGGAGAGTGCCCGGGGGGAGACTGGGCACGGCGCCACCGGTGGCTTCGGGGGCTGACCCGCCCCGCGCCACCGGACCGACCTACGTACCGAGAACTGGAAGACACGATCGTGGCACTTTTCCGACGCAAGCCCGCCGCCGACGACGCCGTGCCCCCCACGGGGACCCCGGACGACGCGGTCGAGCCGCTGCCCGTCGCGGCGGAGGCCGTCGATGAGGACGCGGCGAGCTGGGAACCCGAGACCCCCTTCAGCCGGCTGCGCGGTCCCTTCGACCGCTCCGAGGTCGAGGCCGATGACTCCAGGGTCGACCTGGGCGGCATCTGGGTCCCGATCGTCCCCGGGGTCGAGGTCGCCCTCCAGGTGGACGAGTCCTCGCACACTCCGATCGGCGTGCAGCTCACCATGGCCGGCTCCGGTGCCTACCTGCAGGCGTATGCCGCCCCGCGCACCGAGGGGATCTGGCCCGAGATCCGGGCCGAGATCGCCCAGTCGGTCGTGTCCGGCGGTGGGCGGGCCGACGTCGTGGCCGGGCCGCTGGGCAAGGAGCTGCGCCTGCACCCACGCGGTGGTGTGCCCATGCGCCTGCTCGGTGTGGACGGCCCCCGGTGGTTCCTGCGGGCCTTGCTGACGGGTCCGGCGGCGACCGAGGACCGGGTGGCCGACCAACTCATCGCGGTCGTGCGCGCCGTCGTCGTCGACCGGGGGAGCCAGGCGATGGCCCCGCGCGAGCAGTTGCCGCTGCGCCTGCCGGCCGCGGCCGTCGAGCCGGCCGGCCCCGCGGCGGACACCCCGCGCGGCTACGCCGACCTCAAGCCGTTCGAGCGTGGCCCCGAGATCACCGAGGTGCACTGACCATGGCGGGCCGCAGCGGCGGCGAACCAGCCGGCGGCCCCAGTGTGTTCGGACGTCTGCTCGGGCGGCTGGCCAAGTCCACCGCGCAGTTGGAGTCCGACGATCTGCAGCGGGCCAGCGTCCGGTTGGGGGCCACGCCGATTGCCCAGGTCGTGCCGCGACAGCGGGCCACGATCCGGGGTGAGGTCCAGTCCATTGCGCTGCGGCCCGCGGTTCAGGTGCCGGCGCTGGTCGCTGAACTCTTCGACGGCAGCGGTTCGGTCAACCTCGTCTGGCTTGGCCGGCGTGCCCTGGCCGGGGTCGCACCGGGGGTACACCTGCGAGTGCACGGCCGGGTGACCGAGTCGCGCGGGGTGCGCACGATCTACAACCCCGAGTACGAGATCGTCCCGGCCCATGCCTGACCTCACCACTGGGCCGACGGATCCGGGCGCTGGGCCCAACCACGCCTTCGTCACCGTCGAGGAATTGCTGCGCTCCCGGCTCAGTGCTGCCTTCGGCGGCTGGCGAGGCGCGGTGGAGTCGGCGGTGCCTACCGTGGGCTTCGTTCTCGCCTGGAACCTCACCCAGCAGGTCACCATTGCCGCGGTGCTCGCTGTGGTCGCCGCCGTGGTCATCGGCGCGGTCCGGCTCGTGCAGGGCCAGACCCTGCGTTACGTGGGCTGGTCGGTCGCGGCGGTCGTCGTCGCGGGGGTCTTCGCCACTCGGACCGGCCGCGCTCAGGACGCCTTCCTGCCCGGAATGCTCAACAGCGCCTTCTCCCTGGCCGTCTTCACGGTGAGCAATCTCGTCCGGTGGCCGCTGTTCGGCTTTCTCATCGCCGCCGGTGACCCCGACCTGGCGCACACCTCCGCCCGGGTCCGTCGCGCCGGATCGCGCCAGGGGCGGGCCGCGCTGGAACGCCTGGACGAGGCAGCTCGGGCCGAGGCCGAGCAGGCCGCCCAAATGGACGCCGATGCGCTCAGCCACGCCTTCACGTCGTGGCGGTCCCACGACGGCATCGTCCGGGTGGCCGCCCGGCTGGGGTGGGTGCTCGTCGGCCTGGCAGCGGTGCGGCTGGCGATTCAGATCCCGCTCTATCTGCAGGGCCAGGTCGAGGCGCTCGGGGTGGCCAAGCTCGTGCTCGGTTGGCCCGCCTACCTGGGCGCGGTCGGCGTCGCGGCCATGCTCCTGCTTCGGGGGCGCACCCCGCTGGACACCCCGCGTCGTTGACCCCGCGGGCCCGGGGAGAAGGCGTCGGTATGCCGGGCGGCGGCATACCCTCGCTCAGGCCTCGTCGTCCTCGGACTCCACCCGCGGAAGATGCCCGGGGGAGAGCAGGTTCTCCAGGTCGTCCTCCATCGCCCGGGCGGCGATGAAGAGCAACTCGTCGTGCGGCTCCAGCGCGTCGTCCCGGCTGGGGGCGATCGGGCGGTTCTCCCGGATGATGCCCACGAGCACAGTCTCGGCCGGCCACGGCACGTCGCCGACTCGGGCGCCGGCATACGGGCTGTTCGGCGGCAGCGTCATCTCGACCAGTGCGGACTTGGCCTGGCGGAACTCGAAGACCCGCACGAGGTCGCCGATGCTGACCGCCTCTTCGACGAGGGCCGTCATGAGCCGCGGCGTCGACACGGCGACGTCCACGCCCCAGGACTCGTCGAACATCCACTCGTTGCGCGGGTTGTTGACCCGGGCCACGGTGCGCGGGACGCCGAACTCGGTCTTGGCCAGCAGCGAGACGACGAGATTCGCCTTGTCGTCACCGGTGGCTGCGACGACGACGTCGCAGTCCTCGAGCTGGGCCTCCTCGAGGGCGGATATCTCACAGGCGTCCGCGCGCAGCCAGGTGGCGTCGGGGACCCGCGCGGCGACCGAGTCGTCGGCGTCACGGTCGATGAGCAGAACCTGGTGGCCGTTGTGCAGCAACTCCCGGGCGATGGAGCGACCGACGCTGCCGGCCCCGACGATGGCGACTCGCATGAGGATTCCTCAGGTGGCGTGGTGGGTGCGGCGGGTCAGTCGTGTGGTGGCGCGGCGGCGAAGACTCGTTCGAGTCGCCGGACGTCCTCGACCGCGGCGCACAGGTGCAGCAGGTCGCCGTCCTGCAGGACGGTCGAGGGCCCGGGCACGAGGCCCTCACCGAGACGGGTGAGGAAGGCCACCCGGGTGTTGGCCAGCCGTTCGACCTGGGTGATCTGCTTGCCCACCCAGGACTTGGCCACCGGCACCTCGGTGATGACGACCTTGCCGCTCGGGTCGGTGTAGTCGCAGACCGCTCCCTGGGGCAGCAGGCGATGGATGATCTGGTCGGCGGTCCAGCGGACGGTGGCCACCGTCGGGATGCCCAGGCGCTGATAGACCGCTGCCCGCCGCGGGTCGTAGATCCGTGCCGCGACATGCTCGACCCCGAAGGTCTCCCGGGCCACCCTGGCGGCGAGAATGTTCGAGTTGTCACCGCTGGAAACGGCGGCGAACGCATAGGCCTCGCGAATGCCCGCCGACACCAACACGCTCCGGTCGAAGCCCATCCCGGTGACCGTCCGGCCCTCGAAGCCGGTGCCGAGGCGCCGGAACGACGTGGGGTCCATGTCGATGACCGCGACGTCGTAGCCGCGTTCGGACAGGCTGCGGGCCAGCGTCGCCCCGACGCGACCGCAGCCCATGATGACGAAGTGCACGTCCCCGACGCTACACCTGGGTCCGTTGCCGGCGTCCGTCACTCGTGCTCCCGCCGGGCCACGCGGCATACGATGAAGCACGTGCCTTCCACCGGCCAGATCGTCAAGCGGATCCTCGTCGGTCGTGCCATGCGCAGCGACCGGCTGGGGGAGACCCTGTTGCCCAAGAAGCTCGCCTTGCCGATCTTCGCCAGCGATGCCCTCTCGTCGGTCGCCTATGCGCCCGACGAGATCCTCATCATGCTCGGCCTGGCCGGCGGAGCGTTCGCGGCGATGCACTCGTGGCAGGTCACCGTCGGGGTCGTCGTCGTCATGGTCGTCGTCGTCGCGTCCTACCGGCAGAATGTCCACGCCTATCCCTCCGGGGGTGGGGATTACGAGGTGGCTACGGTCAACCTCGGTCCCAAGGCGGGGCTAACGGTCGCCTCGGCCCTGCTTGTCGACTACGTCCTCACCGTCGCGGTCTCGATCTCCTCGGGCGTGCAGAACGCCCGGGCGGCGCTGCCGTTCCTCTCCGGCCATGAGGTCACCATCGCTGTGGGCCTCATCGTCGTGCTCATGGCGATGAACCTGCGTGGTGTTCGGGAGTCCGGCAAGGCCTTCGCCGTTCCGGTCTACGCCTTCATGCTCGGAATCATCGGGATGGGCGCATGGGGTTTCGTCAAGGCGGCGACCGGGTCGCTGGGCCAGGCCCCCAGCGCCGGGCTCGAGCTCGTCCCGGATCCCGACCAGGAACTCATGGGGTTCGCGGCGGTGTTCCTGCTCCTTCGGGCCTTCTCGTCCGGCTGTGCGGCGCTCACCGGCGTCGAGGCCATCTCCAACGGGGTGCCGGCCTTCAAGAAGCCCAAGAGCGCCAATGCGGCGACCACTCTGCTGCTCATGGGCGGGATCTCGGTGACGATGCTCGGCTCGATCATCGCCCTGAGCCGGATGACCGGCGTGCAGATGTCCGACTCAAGTGCTGTGGGCGAGGTCTTCCTGCGCAACGGAGTGCCAGTCGGCGACAGCTACGTCCAGGACACCGTCATCGGGCAGTTGGCCAAGACAGTGTTCGCCGACTTCGCCCCGGGGCTCTACGTCGTCACGGCCGTCACCGGGATCATCCTCGTGCTCGCGGCCAACACCGCCTTCAATGGCTTCCCGGTGCTCGGGTCGATCCTGGCCAAGGACGGCTTCCTCCCGCGGCAGCTGCACACCCGCGGGGATCGGCTGGCCTTCTCCAACGGCATCCTCATCCTCGCCGCGGCGGCGATCTTCCTCGTCGTGGCCTACCAGGCCGAGGTCACCCAGCTCATCCAGCTCTACATCGTCGGAGTCTTCGTCTCCTTCTCCATGAGCCAGACCGGGATGATCCGGCATTGGAACCGGCGGTTGACCCAGGAGACCGACCCCAAGGCCCGCGCTCGCATGCACCGGTCCCGGGCCATCAACGGCGTCGGGGCCGTCATGTCCGTCACCGTCCTGGTCGTTGTGCTCATCACGAAGTTCCAGGCCGGCGCGAAGTACGCCATCCTCGCCATGGCGGTCCTCTACGTGGCCATGCTGGGGATCAACCGGCACTACCGCCAAGTGAGCAAGGAACTCGCCCTGCGCGAGGATGCCCGGGAAGCCATCCTGCCCAGCCGGGTCCACGCCATCGTCCTGGTGTCCAAGCTGCACAAGCCGGCCATGCGGGCCATCGCCTATGCCCGGGCGACTCGACCGTCGACACTCGAAGCCCTCACCGTCGAAGTGGACCCGGATGAGACCGAGGCACTGCGTCGCCAGTGGCTCGAGCGGGACATCCCCATCACCTTGAAGATCGTCGCCTCACCGTTCCGGGAGATCACCAGGCCGATCATCGACTACGTCCAGTCGCTGCGCACCGACAACCCCCGCGACGTCGTCATCGTCTACGTCCCCGAGTACGTCGTCGGCCACTGGTGGGAGCAGATCCTGCACAACCAGAGCGCGCTACGGCTGCGGGTCCGGTTGCACTTCATCCCCGGGGTCATGGTGGCCAGCGTGCCCTGGCAGCTGCGCTCCTCCGAAGGCCAGGAGGACGACTGGGTCGACCGGCCGGTGCGCGGCCCGGCCGGCAATATCGTCCCGTGACCGGCACACCTCGCTCACGGGGCCGACGGGACCGGTATGCCGGTCCGCGCCGGCCAGTCGTCCGCGGCACCTCGCTCGTGGGCCAGCTGGTCGAGGTCGAGATCGGTCCGGTCGCCCACGGGGGATTCTGCGTGGCGCGCGACGAGGGGCGGGTCGTCTTCGTGCGGCATACCCTCCCCGGCGAGCGGGTGCGTGCGGTGGTCACCGAAGGCGGCAGTGAGGACCGGTTCCTGCGCGCCGACGCCGTCGAGGTCCTGCGGCCGGCACCGGACCGGGTCGAGCCGGTATGCCGCCACGCCGGTCCGGGGGGATGCGGCGGCTGCGACTGGCAGCATGTCGACCTCGACGCGCAGCGGCGGCTCAAGGGCGCCGTGGTGGCCGAGCAGTTGCGCCGGCTGGCCGGCATCGAGCGGGAAGTCGAGGTTCGGCCCGTTCCCGGCGACGCCGGCGGTCTGGGCTGGCGGACCCGGGTGGAGTTCGCGGTGGACGCCGCGGGCCGGGCCGGCCTGCGCCGGCACCGCGCCCATGAGGTCATCCCGGTGACCGAGTGCCCGATCGCCGACCCCCGGATCCTGGCCACCGGCGTGCTCACCCGAGGCTGGAGCGGGCTGCGGGCCCTCGACGTCGTGGCGGCCTCGGCGCAGGACGGCGCCGTCGTCGTGCCGGTCCCGGGCACCGAGGTCCCGGTGTTGCATGAACGGGTGGCCGCCGGTTCCTGGACGGGGGAGTTCGAGGTCTCGGCGCGGGGCTTCTGGCAGGTCCACCCAGGGGCGGCGGCCACCCTCGTCGACCGAGTGCTCGACGGCCTGGCCCCACAGCCGGGTGAGCGGGTCCTGGACCTGTATTCCGGTGTCGGCCTCTTCACCGCGGCGTTCGCCGATGCGGTGGGTGCCGATGGTCGGGTCGTCGCCGTCGAGGGAGACCCCCTGGCCTGCGACCTGGCGCGGCGCAATGTCGCCCAGCGGCCGTGGGTGCGGGTCATCCCGGGGCGGGTCGAGGACGCGCTGCCGGACGACCCGGTAGACCTCGTGGTTCTCGATCCGCCGCGAACCGGGGCCGGTCGCGGGGTCGTCGAGGCGATCGCCGGGCTCGGGCCGCGACGGGTGGCCTACGTCGCCTGCGATCCGGCCGCACTGGCCCGTGACCTGGCCTACGCCCAGGCGGTGGGCGACGAGCTCGGTGAGCTCACGGCATACGACGCCTTCCCGATGACCCACCACGTCGAGTGCATCGCGATCCTGCGACCCTCGGCCGCGACCTGACGATGACCGGGTGTGGTGCGCTGCACCCCGCCAGGGGCGAGCGGCGCAGCGCGGGGTAGTGCAGGATCGGGGATGACGTGGTAATTTATCTTGACGTCAAGATACCTGAGCGTGGAAGGAGCCGACGTGGGCAACGTCGCAGCATCGGTGAACAGCTTCGGGGCCAAGGGGCAGCTGGAGGTCGGTGACGCGTCGTACACGGTCTACCGCCTCGACGCGGTCGACGGCAGCGCAACCCTGCCCTACAGCCTCAAGGTCCTGCTGGAGAACCTCCTGCGGACCGAGGACGGCGCCAACATCACCGCCGAGCACATCACCGCGATCGGCAGCTGGGACGAGACGGCCGAACCGGACACCGAGATCCAGTTCACCCCGGCGCGCGTCGTCATGCAGGACTTCACCGGCGTCCCGTGCGTCGTCGACCTGGCGACCATGCGCGAGGCGGTCGTGGCCCTCGGCGGCGACCCGAGCAAGATCAACCCGCTCGCCCCGGCCGAGCTCGTCATCGACCACTCGGTCCAGATCGATGCCTTCGGCAATGCGTCGGCCTTCGCGAAGAACGTGGAGCTGGAGTACGCCCGCAACCAGGAGCGCTACCAGTTCCTGCGCTGGGGGCAGACGGCCTTCGAGGAGTTCAAGGTCGTCCCGCCCGGCACCGGCATCGTCCACCAGGTCAACATCGAGCGCCTGGCCCGCACGGTCATGGTCCGTGACGGCGTTGCCTACCCGGACACCTGTGTCGGCACCGACTCGCACACGACGATGGTCAACGGCCTCGGCGTGCTCGGCTGGGGCGTCGGCGGCATCGAGGCCGAGGCCGCCATGCTCGGCCAGCCGGTCTCGATGCTCATCCCGCGGGTCGTCGGCTTCAAGCTCACCGGTGCCGCCAAGCCCGGCGTGACCGCGACCGATGTCGTGCTCACCATCACCGACATGCTGCGCAAGCACGGCGTGGTCGGCAAGTTCGTCGAGTTCTACGGCGAGGGCGTCGCCTCGGTGCCGCTGGCCAACCGCGCGACGATCGCCAACATGAGCCCCGAGTTCGGCTCCACCTGCGCGATCTTCCCCATCGACGACAAGACCATCGACTACCTGCGCCTCACCGGCCGTGCGGACGCCGACGTCGCCCTCGTCGAGGCCTACGCCAAGGCTCAGGGCCTGTGGCTCGACCCGGCCGCCGAGCCGCGGTTCTCCGAGAAGCTCGAGCTTGACCTCGCCACCGTCGTCCCGTCGATCGCCGGCCCGAAGCGGCCCCAGGACCGGATCGAGCTCGCCTCGGCCAAGTCGGCCTTCGCGAAGTCGCTGCCGGCCTACACAGGTGACCCGGCCAAGCGGGTCCCAGTCCAGATGGGCGACGGCCGGTCGTTCGAGTTGTTCAACGGGGCGGTCGTCATCGCCTCGATCACCTCGTGCACGAACACCTCGAACCCGTCGGTGATGATCGCCGCCGGCCTGGTCGCCCAGAAGGCCGCCGCCAAGGGCCTCACCCGCAAGCCGTGGGTCAAGACCTCGATGGCCCCCGGCTCCAAGGTCGTCACCGGCTACTACGACGCGGCCGAGCTCTGGCCGGCCCTCGAGGCAGTCGGTTTCTACCTCGTCGGCTACGGCTGCGCCACCTGCATCGGCAACTCCGGCCCGCTGGAGACCGAGATCTCCGAGGCGATCAACGGCAACGACCTGGCCGTCACCGCGGTCCTGTCCGGCAACCGCAACTTCGAGGGCCGGATCAGCCCCGACGTCAAGATGAACTACCTCG
>CAZNLX010000015.1:0-18195 GCA_964573925.1 uncultured Intrasporangiaceae bacterium | reverse complement strand
CTACTACCTGCGCGATCTGCGCGGCAAGGCCGCCAAGATCAAGGAGAAGCGCGACTCCTCGGGCAAGGCCGAGGCCAAGAGCGGCGCCTGAGGAGCGTGAGCCAGGCCACGGGGGGGCAGGCGTCCGAACCGGGCGCTGGCGCCCCTCTGCCCCGGACCCGCCGCGAGGCCCGGGAAGCTCAACTGGCACGGGAGGCCCAGGCCGCCAAGACCTCCGGGTTCGCGGGATCTCCCCGGGCCGGCAGGGTCGGGCGGATGTTGTCCTTCTTGCCCGAGTGGATGCGGGTCGCGGTCGCGGCGGTCGCGTTGATGGTCCTGGTGCGGGCCCTGCTCGTGCAGTCATTCTCCGTTCCCTCCGGGTCGATGGAGCCCACGCTCACCCCCGGGGACCGGATCCTGGTGAGCCGGCTGGTCCGCGGTCCCTCCATCGAGCGCGGCGATGTCGTGGTATTCGACGGGAGCGGCACCTGGGGGAAGCCCTTCAGTGCCGCCTCCGGCTCTGGCATCCGGGCGGTCTTGTCGTCGGTGTTGTCCTTCGTCTCGCTCAGCTCCGGGGCCGACTACGTGAAACGCGTGGTGGGCCTTCCGGGTGACCGGGTCGTCTGCTGCGACGTCAACGGCCTGCTGAACGTCAACGGCGTCGCCGTGCAAGAGCCCTATCTCTACGAGGGCAACCCGCCGAGCACCACTGCCTTCGACGTCATCGTGCCGGCCGGGAAGATCTGGGTCATGGGCGATCACCGCAGTGCCTCCGCCGACTCGCGCGCTCAGCTTGGCCGGCCAGGGGGTGGCATGGTGCCGCTGGACGATGTCGTGGGGCGTGCCGAGATTCGCTACTGGCCGATCGGCCGGGTGGGTAGCCTGACTCCGGCCCCATCCCTGCACGACATCCCCCGAGCCACCGGAGCCCAGACGCCATGACCGACGCACCTGTCCCCGGACCGGAGGCGCCGGAGGCCGTCGAACCATCCGAAGGCATGGAACGCGGGGTCTGGCGCAGCATCTGGCTCGGGGTGCGGGAAGTGGTCATCGTGGTCACACTCGCCCTTGCCCTCTCGCTGGTCGTCAAGACCTTCCTCGTGCAGCCCTTCCACATCCCGTCCGGGTCGATGGAGGACACCCTCGTCAAGGACGATCGGGTGCTGGTCAGCAAGCTGACACCCGGCCCGTTCGACCTGCGCCGCGGGGACATCGTCGTCTTCACCGATCCGGACCACTGGCTGGGTGACGTCGCCCCGGTCGAACGCAGTCCGATTCGCTCGGCCCTCATCTTCCTGGGGCTGGCACCGGACGACTCCCACGAACACCTCATCAAGCGCGTCATCGGACTGCCCGGCGACCATGTCACCTGCTGCACCACGGCTGGTCAGGTGAGCGTCAACGGGGTCGCCATCACCGAGTCCTACGTCAAGGCCGGAGACAGTCCCGGCGGCGGGCGAGCGGACTTCGACATCGTCGTGCCGGCCGGCAAGGTGTGGGTCATGGGCGACCACCGTTCGGACTCGGCCGACTCACGACTGCACGACGACGGCACCGGTGCCAAGGGAGCAGTGCCGATGGCGGACATCCACGGCAAGGCGGTCCTCGTCGTCTGGCCGCTGGACCGCTGGGCCGGGCTGTCACTTACCACCGACGTCTTCGCCCAGGTCCCCGCCGCGGGGCCGGCGGGCCCCTGACGTCCGTGCCGTCAGTTCGACCTGCTGCCCGGCGCCCGGCCGGCGGGTCGCGCGTGCCGACGCTGCGGGTGGAGCGATCGCTGCAACGACAGGGCTACCCCCTATTGGCCGGAATGGACGAGGTGGGCCGCGGTGCGCTGGCTGGCCCGGTCACCGTCGGCGTCGTCCTCATCGACGAGGCCTGTCGCACTGCCCCGCAAGGAGTTCGGGACTCCAAACTGCTTACCCCCGACGCTCGCGAACACCTGGTCCCGCGGATTCGGCGGTGGGCCCGCGCCCACGCCGTCGGGCACGCGTCGGCGGCCGAGATCGATGAGATCGGCATCATCGCCGCGCTGCGCCTGGCCGGTGTGCGCGCCCTGTCGGCGCTGCCGGTCGTGCCCGATCTCGTCGTCCTGGACGGCAATCACGACTGGCTCACCGCTCCCGATCAGGTCGGGCTGCTGAGCCTGCTCGAGGCCCCGGACTCGTTGTCCGGGCGGACCCCGCCGGTCACGACGATGATCAAGGCGGACCTGCGGTGCTCCTCGGTTGCGGCGGCCTCGGTGCTGGCCAAGGTGGAGCGCGACGCCCTCATGGTGGGGCTGGGAGGCGAGCACCCGGCATACCGGTGGGAGATCAACAAGGGGTATGCCGCGCCCGAGCACCTGGCCGCGCTGGAACGGCACGGACCCTGCGACCTGCACCGACGTAGCTGGCGACTGCGTGGGCCGGGCGTCGAAGTGATAGAACGGGACGACCCGACCGACAGTGCGCCGCGATGAGGATGCGATGAGCTCCGAGGACCTGGAGAAGTACGAGACCGAGCAGGAGCTCGCGCTCTACCGCGAGTACCGCGACGTCGTGTCGCTGTTCTCGCACGTCGTGGAGACCGAACGGCGCTTCTACTTGTGCAATTCGGTCGACATGAAGGTCCGCTCCGACGGCGGCGAGGTCTTCTTCGACATCACGATGAACGACGCCTGGGTGTGGGACATCTATCGGCCGGCACGGTTCGTCAAGTCGGTCCGGGTGGTGACGTTCAAGGACGTCAACATCGAGGAGTTGCCCAAGTCCGAGTTGGAGATGCCCTCCTAGGCTTCCGGTTCCCGGTGGCCGCTGCGGGATCCGCCCGTCGCCCCGGGGTTTGTCCACAGGGGTCTGGTCGCTCGTCCCATCGTCCACAGGCCGACGCCGACCGCTGGCCCGAACGCTGCGGACCCGGCGAGGCTGACGGAGTGCAGACATGGACCGGTTCAGTGCCCACGCCATCCTCGGGTATGCCGCATCGCCTCGCCGCCGGGGTTGGCGCCTACGGCGAGCGGATGGCCGAGCGCTACCTGCGTGACCGCGGGATGCAGATCCTCGCCCGCAACTGGCGTTGCCGGTTCGGCGAGATCGACATCGTCGCCCGGGACGGCGACTGTCTGGTCGTCTGTGAGGTGAAGACCCGGCGCGGGACGACCTTCGGCGGACCGGCCCAATCGGTGACCGTGCGCAAGGTTGCCCGGCTGCGTCGGCTGGCTGCCGTCTGGCTGCAGGAGCGTCAGGGGGCCGGTCCGGTCACCTACCTCGGAGACGTGCGCGTCGACGTCGTCGGGGTGGCCCGGCCGCGCAGTGGGCCCGCGGTCATTGAGCACTTGGTCGGGGTGGGCTGAGATGGGCCTCGGCCGCACCCGTGCCGTGGGTCTTCGCGGAGTCGACGGGTTCCTCGTCGACGTGGAGTCGGACGTCGCCTCCGGGCTGCCTGCCTTCACGGTGACCGGTCGCGCTGATGTCGCTTGTGCTCAGGCTCCTGACCGGGTCCGGGCGGCGGCGGCCAATAGCGGCCACCCGGTGCCGCAGCGGCGAGTCACGGTGAACCTCTCTCCGGCGTCGATGCTCAAGGTGGGCAGTGGCTTCGACCTGGCCATCGTCGTAGCGACCCTCGTCGCCTCGGGTGAGATCCCGCGTGGGGTGGTCGAGGAGGTCGTTCATATCGGCGAACTCGGCCTGGACGGCTCGGTGCGGCCGGTTCGGGGGCTGGTGCCGCTGGTCGTCGCCGCAGCACGGGCCGGGGTCCGGCACATCGTCGTGCCCGTTGCGAACGCCCGGGAGGCGCGGCTGATCACCGGGGTGCAGGTCCACCCGGTGGCTCGGCTGGGCGAACTCATCGAGCGTTATCGGTGCCTCTCCCGGGGTCGGGCGGTCGCCGAGATCGATGAGCCGGACGAGGCCAGCGAACCCGACCGTCCGACCCCCGACCTGGCCGATGTCGTCGGCCAGTCCGAGGCACGCCTCGCGGTGGAGATCGCTGCCGCGGGTGCGCACCACCTCTACCTCGTCGGCCCGCCTGGGGCCGGCAAGTCGATGCTTGCCGAGCGGTTGCCGGGCCTGTTGCCGGAGTTGGACGACTCACAAGCGATCGAAGTGACCGCCATCGCCTCGATCCTGGGCACGTTGACCAGTTTCGACGGGTTGTGTCGTCGCCCGCCGTTCGTCGCCCCGCATCACGGGGCCTCGATGGCGGCCATCGTCGGTGGCGGGTCAGGTCTCGTGTTGCCGGGGGCGATCACCCAAGCCCATCACGGGGTGCTCTTCCTGGACGAGGCGCCCGAGTTTCGGCCGGGGGTCATGCAATCCCTGCGTCAGCCGCTGGAGTCGGGGTCGGTCGTCGTGGCTCGGGCCAACGGCAGCGTCCGGTTCCCGTGTCAGTTCCAGCTCGTCCTGGCCGCGAACCCCTGCCCGTGTGGGATGGGCATCGGGAAGGCGGCGGCCTGCCGGTGCTCGGCGCTCGAACAGCGCCGCTACGCCGGTCGGCTCTCCGGACCCATCCTCGATCGCATCGACATCCAGGTGCACGTGCCCGCCCCGTCGCGGGCCGCATTGCTCGGCCAGCCCGGGGAGTCCACCGGCACCGTCCGGTCCCGGGTCGCAATCGCCAGGGCGTCCTCGGCGTCCCGCTGGGCCGGCCTCGGCTATGCCGTCAACGGTCGGGTCCCAGGGTCGGTCTTGCGTTCGGCGCCCTTCCGGCTCGGACCGCGCCGTTCCGCCGACCTGGACCGGGCCGTCGATCGCGGACTGCTGTCCTTGCGGGGCTACGACCGGTGCCTTCGTCTGGCCTGGACGATCGCCGACCTGGCCGGCCGGTCTTCCCCGAGCCGCGACGACGTCGGGCTGGCGCTATCTCTGCGGCACCAGCCGGCGGTGGCTGCATGACGTCTCGGAGGAGTGGAGCGGCGCGATGAGTGTTCTGCCGAAGGGTCTGGCCGTCGAGGTGGCGGCGCGGGCCGCCTGGTCCCGGGTCGCCGAGCCCGGGGACCGCCAGGCTGTCGCACTCGTTGATCGCCTCGGCGCGGTCGACGCGCTCGCGGCCGTCGTCGAGGGCCACGACTGGGTCCCCGAGGCACTGCGTGTCCGGGCGGCGGGCGTGGATCTCGAGGGCCTCGTCCAGTTCGCCTTCCGCCGAGGCTGGCGGATGGTCGTCCCCGGTGCCGACGAGTGGCCCATCGGTGTGGATGCTCTCGACGTACCGCCCATCGGGCTTTGGGTTGCCGGTCCGGTGGACCTCGCTTCGATCAGCGCCCGGTCGGTCGCGGTTGTCGGGGCCCGGGCGTGCACGGCATACGGGATGGGGGTGGCCGCCGAACTGGGGGCGGGGCTGCCCGAGGCGGGCTATGCCGTCGTGTCGGGGGCGGCATACGGGGTGGACCGCGCCGCTCACCAAGGCTGCCTGTCGGTTGACGGAACGACCGTGGCCGTGCTCGCGGGTGGCCTGGACCGGCCCTACCCGGTGACCAACGCCGGGCTCATCGAGCGGATCGGGCAGACCGGAGCCCTGGTCTCCGAGGTTGCTCCGGGCGGGGCCCCGACCAAGTTCCGGTTCCTCCAGCGCAACCGGCTCATCGCCACCCTGGCGGTTGGCACCGTGGTCGTCGAGGCAGGGCTTCGGTCCGGCTCGCTGCACACTGCCGGTCGCGCGCTGGAACACGGCCGGCCGGTCGGCGCCGTGCCGGGCCCGGTCACCTCTCGTACCTCAGCAGGCTGTCACCAGGCGATCCGCGATCAGAAGGCCACCCTGGTGACCGACTTGGTCGACGTGCTCGACCTCGTCGGCCGGCTCGGTGTCGACGCGGCACCGCTGCGGCGCGGCCCGGTCCGGCCCGAGGACGACCTGCCTGTCACCGACCGCCAGGTGTTTGCCGCCGTGCCGATCAGGGCCAGCGCCAGCAGTGAGTCGATCGCCATCAACGCCGGCGTCTCTCTCGCCCAGGCGCGGTCGTCGTTGGGTCGCCTCGAGCTGGGCGGCATCGTGACGCGCGCGGGCGACCGGTGGAAGCAAGTGCCTGTCCGGCATCGGAGTGTGCCACCGTAGGACCGTGAGCGTGGAGCCGGACGACGACCGCCCGCAGGCCCATCCCGAATGGGCTGCGCGGGTCCTGGCCGATTTCGAACGGCACCTCGCGGCCGAGCGAGCCCTGTCTCGGCACACGGTGCGGGCCTACCTCGGCGATCTGCGCTCGATGTTCGAGCACGTCACCCGGTCCCCGATGGTTCTAGCGATCGAGGAGATCGACCTGGGCGACCTCCGTGGCTGGCTGGCCGCCCAGTCTCGAGAGGCCGGAGCTGCCCGGACCAGTGTTGCCAGACGAGCGGCCAGTGTCCGCACCTTTTTCCGGTGGGCGACCCGGACCGGGCGGGTCCCCACCGACCCGTCGCTGCGGCTCGCGGCCCCCAGACGTGTCGGGCACCTGCCCGGGGTGCTTCGTCAGTCCGAGGCGGGCGAGTTGATGCGGGTGGCGCAACTCGCTGCCGACGACGGCGATCCGATCTCCGCCCGGGACCGAGCGATGCTGGAACTGCTGTATGCCAGCGGGTTGCGGGTCAGCGAGCTCGCGGGTTGCGATGTCGACGACGTCGACCTGGACGCGGGAGTGGTGCGGGTCCTCGGCAAGGGCGGCAAGGAGCGGGTCGTCCCGTTCGGCCGCCCGGCCGCCGAGGCATTGGCGGCGTGGGCGGCATACCGCCCGACGGTGGCAACCGAACAGAGTGGTGCCGCGCTCTTCCTCGGGCGGCGGGGCCGGCGGGTCGACCCGCGCCAGGTGCGAGCGGCGGTCCATCGGCTCGTTGCCCACGTCCCGGGGGCCCCGGACCTGGCGCCGCACGGCCTTCGACACAGCGCCGCGACCCACCTGCTCGAAGGCGGAGCGGATCTGCGCACGGTGCAGGAATTGCTCGGACATGCGAGCCTGGCGACCACCCAGATCTACACCCACGTGTCCGCAGAGCGGCTTCGACGGTCCTATGAGCAGGCACACCCTCGGGCCTGACGGCAATCCCGGCGTGCTGCGGGTGCGATGGAGTTGTCAAATCTGGAACGATAGGGGGCACCTCCGCGTGGTGCGTGCTCTGCTGCGAACCACTGGACGCCCATGACGAAGGAGTGACGTGTCGAGCCCCGAGGCGGTGAACCAGCGAGCCGGGTCCGGCGAGCTGCATCCCGACCTGGGTGTTTCGGCGCCGATCAGCCGTCGCGCCCTGCAGGCCCGCCGTTCGCGAGCTCGACGGCGGATGACCAGGCTGCGCCGCTCGACCGTCGTTGCCCTGGCGGCCCTGCTGGCCGGAACGGTCATCGCACGGGCCTCCGACAGCCCGGCCAACGCTCGCCCGCGCAGCGCCTCGGTTGCGGTCGAACGGTCCGCCGGTGGCGCGCGGCCCACGACCGATTCCGCTCCGTCGGCCTCGAACGGAACGCCGGTCGCCCCTGCCACAACCCCTTCCGCACCGTCGACGACGGCGGCTCCCGTGCCGACCACGTCGGTCCAGGCTCCGGCTCCTCCCGCCGTTCCCGCCGCGTCCGAGACCACCGTGGCGGCCACACCCACGGTGGTGCCGAAGAGCGCCGCCGGAACGGTGCACCCCGTCGATATCCCGGCCACGAACTGGGCAAGCAAGGGCCGGGTCGTTCGGCTGAGCGTCGAGATCGAGGACGGGCTCACCCTCGACGAGGCGGCCTTCGCCGCCACCGTTGCCGGAGTTCTGTCCGACCCTCGAGGGTGGCAGACCGCCGCGGGAGTCCGGTTCAGCCCGGTCAGCGCGGCCGCGGTCCGCTCCGGGGCCACGGTTGATGTGCGGGTGATCCTGGCCACCCCGACCCTGACGCAACGGCTTTGCGGACCGCTGCAGGTGTCCGTGGCCAATGTGTCCTGTTGGTGGGGCGGCCGGGCTGTGCTCAACTTGCACCGCTGGATGAACGGCGCGGAAGCATACGTCGGGGACCTGACGAACTACCGTCGCTATCTGGTCAACCACGAGGTCGGCCACGGGTTGGGCAACCGGCATGTTGACTGCCCGGGCGCAGGTCGGCCGGCGCCGATCATGCTGCAGCAAACTCTCGGATTGCGGGGCTGCACTGCCTGGCCCTGGCCGACAAGGCCCTGATCGGATCCTCCGAAGACGAGCCCGACAAGGCCGGACTCGCGAGCCCGCGACCGGTTGACTGGTCGACCGCCGAGCACCAGCCGCACCAGTCGGCGCATCGGGAGCAGTCAGCGCATCGGGAGCAGCACGACGCGCCCGCTGACCAGGGCCAGCGGGTCCAGATAGATCTCTCCCCGCAGCACTCCCCAGTGCAGACAGGTCGCCGGGCGGCAATGGCCCGGATGCGAGGTGATCACCCCGATCGCCTCTCCCCGGTGCACCGGCGTGCCCGCCGGCCACGGCGAGGACGCCGGCTCGAAGGTCGAGCGCAGCCCCCCGGCATGCGCGAGGACGAGCACTGGACGTCCGGCCACCATCCCGGAGAACGACACGGTGCCCTCAGTCGGGGCACGCACCGCTGTCCCCACCGTTGCCGCCAGGTCGACGCCGCGGTGACCGGCGCCGTAGCGAGTGTCCGGTGGATCGAAGCGGGCCACCACGCGCGGGACCGGATCGATCGGCCACGCCCAACCCGAGCGTGCAGCGGCCCGGTCTGCGGCCGCCGGGGTAAGTGACGCTGAGGACGCGGCGGCAGGCCTACCCGCCCTGTCGACCGGCGCCAGGCTGGGCGCACCAACGGCGCCGGGCCCGGTCGCCGCGGCCGGTTTGGCTACGGCAATGGGCGCGCCCACCGCGGCCGGTCCCGCGGGGCCGAACACGGCGGTTGCCCCGAGGCTCCCCCCTAGCCCGAGCGTCGTGACAAACACGGTGGTGGATATCCAGGACATGGGCACACCGTCCCTCGCTGGCCAGCACCGCGGGAGGAGTCCGGCGGCGCCTGTGGACGATGGGGAACCCGGCACGGGGGGTGTGGACGAAGCCTCTGCCGGCGCACCCGGCCGGCGAGCCCTCGGCCGGGCGAGCCTCGGCCGACAGAGCGCCGATCAACCGCGCAGCCTGGCCAGCCTACCGACGGCCTCGCGCAACACCTCGTCCCGTTTGCAGAAGGCAAACCGCACCAGAGTGCGGGCGGCCTGCTTGTCGTCGTGGAAGACCGACACCGGCACACCCACGACGCCGACCTCCGTGGGAAGCCAATGGCAGAACTCCACCGCATCCGTCGCCCCCAGGGCGGCCGCGTCAGCGACGACGAAGTAGGTCCCGGCCGGACGAGACACCGGCAACCCGGCCCCGGCCAAACCCTCACAGAGCAGGTCCCGCTTGGCCTGCAACGATGCCGCCAGACCGGCATACACCTCGCCACCGAGCCCCAACCCGAGGGCCACCGCGGGCTGGAACGGGCCCGAGCCCACGTAGGTGAGGAACTGCTTGACCGCACGCACGGCCGCCACGGCATCGGCCGGTCCGGTCACCCACCCGACCTTCCACCCGGTCGTCGAGAAGGTCTTGCCGGCGGACGAGATGGTCAGGGTCCGCTCCCACATCCCCGGCAGCGTCGCCACCGGCACATGCGACACCCCGTCGAAGACGAGATGCTCATAGACCTCGTCGGTCATCACCCAGGCGTCGTGCTCGCGGGCCAGCGCACAGACCAGCTCCAACTCGGCCCGGGTGAAGACCTTCCCGGTGGGGTTGTGCGGGGAGTTGAGCAGCACCATCCGGGTCCGCGGCGAGAAGGCCGCCCGCAGCGACGCCTCGTCGAGCGCGAAGTCCGGAAATCGCAGCACCGAGGTTCGTCGCACCCCTCCGGCGAGGGCGATCGAGGCGGCATACGAGTCGTAGTAGGGCTCGAAGGTGACCACTTCGTCGCCGGGTTGGACGAGGGCGAGGATCGTCGCAGCGATCGCCTCGGTGGCACCGACAGTGACGAGCACCTCGCGCGACGGGTCGAGCTCGATCCCGTAGAACCGATGCTGATGGGCGGCAATCGCGGCGAGCAGCTCCGGGGTGCCCGGCCCTGGCGGATACTGATTGCGCCCACCGCGGATCGCCGCGACCGCCGCATCGAGCACCGGGTCCGGCCCGTCGGTGTCGGGGAACCCCTGACCGAGGTTGATCGCCCCATGCTGCAGGGCCAGCGCCGACATCGTGGCGAAGATCGTCGTGCCAAACGGAGCAAGGGCCGGGTGTCCGACGGGACGGCTCATGCAGGACACCGTATGCCGTGCCCGCCCGTCGTGTCCCGGGTGTCCGGTGCCCGCTAGCGTGAGTGCATGACTTCCGCGGCGGTCCAGGACAGCTACCCCGACGATGTCGCCGTCTGCTACGGCTGCGGCCGGCTCAACGACGACGGCTTGCACATCCGCACCTTCTGGGACGGCACCGAGGGAGTGGCGACCTTCGTGCCGAGACCCTCGCATCTGGCCATCACCGGGGTCGTCTACGGGGGCCTGCTCGCCTCACTCATCGACTGCCACTCGGTGGGCACCGCCGCTGCCGCCCGGTATGCCGCCGACGGTCGCGAGGTCGGCAGCGAGCCGGTCCTGCGCTATGTCACCGGATTGCTGCAGGTGAGCTTCAAGGCACCCACACCCATGGGTCCGCACCTTCAGCTGCGCGCTTGGCCGGTCGAAGTGGGCGAACGCAAGGTCGTCGTCGATGCCGAAGTGCTCGCCGACGGCGTCGTCACGGTGACCGGGCACGTCGTCGCCGTCCAGTTGCGCCGTCCGGAGACCGGCCAGGGGTGAGCGGCTACTCGCCCTTCGCGTCCGCAGTCGAGATCGCTGAGGGAGTCCGCAGCGGGCGGCATACCGCTCGGGCCGGTCGCCGTCAAGGCGGAGTACGACGTCACCGGCCACGTCACCACCCTCGGCGGCGGGGCGACTGCTGCTGTCCCTGGCTGCCCAGCTAGAGCGCGACCCCGCCTGACGCGACCCGGTGTCTGGGGGCAAGATGGCCCCGTGCCGATCCGCCGCCGCCCCGATGACGCCTCCGCGGACGTCATCGACCCGTATGCCGCCGACCCCGCCGTCGTCCGCGCGTCCCTCGCCGACGCCGTCCCGGAGGTCTACTGGACCGATCCCGCCCAGCGGCCGCAGAAGCTGGCGCCCCGTCCGGTCCTGCACGGCAGTGGGGCACCGGCCGACCTCGTCGTCATCGGCGGCGGCTTCACCGGCCTGTGGGCCGCCCTGCAGGCCCTGGAGGACGAGCCGGGCAGCCGGGTCGTCATCGTGGAGGCCGGCCGGGTCGCCACCGGCGCGACCGGGCGCAACGGCGGTTTCGTTTCACCGTCGCTCACACACGGCCTGGCCCAGGGGGCGGCGCTCTGGCCGGACGAGCTGACCACGCTGGAGCGGCTCGGTGTGGAGAACATCGCCGGGCTGGAAGCCGGCCTCACGGCATACGGGATCGATGCCGACTTCCACCGCCCCGGTGAGTTGACCATCGCGATGACCCCGCACCAGGACGCGGCCGTGCGGCAGGGCTACGAACTGCACCGCGACCACGGGGCACAGGCGCTGGACGCCGACGAGGTGCGGGCCCGGGTGAACTCACCGCTCTACCGCGGCGGATGGTTCGACCCCTCGGTGGCCCTCGTCGACCCGGCGCGGCTCGCCTGGGGCCTGGCCGCCGCCGTCGAGTCGCTCGGCGGGACGATCCACGAGGGGAGCCCGGCCGTCGGGATCACCGCCGAAGGTGCCGGGGTCCGGGTGACGACGACGTCGGGCTCGATCACCGCCCGGCGTGCCGTCGTCGCGACCAACGCCTATCCGGGGGTCCTCAAACGCTTGCGGGCCTACATCCTGCCGGTCTACGACCACGTCCTGGCGACCGAGCCACTCTCGGCTGCTCAGCTCGACGCGATCGGCTGGCAGGGTCGCGAAGGGCTCACCGACGCCGGCAATCAGTTCCACTACTACCGGCGCACCCTCGACGACCGGATCATCTTCGGCGGCTTCGACGCGAACTACCACTTCGGCGGACGGATCGACCCGGCCCTGGAACAGTCGGCGTCGCACACCCTGCTCGCCCAGCACTTCTTCGCGATCTTCCCGCAACTGGCCGGCCTGCGGTTCACCCATCGCTGGGCCGGCGTTATCGACACCACCTCCCGATTCACCCCGTTCTTCGGGGTCACCCACGGGGGCCGGGTCGCCTATGCCGTCGGCTACACCGGCCTGGGGGTCGGCTCGTCCCGGTTCGGGGCCCGGGTGGCCCTGGACCTCGTCGCCGGCCGCGACACCGAGCGGACCCGGTTGGGGATGGTCCGGCGCAAGCCCGTGCCGTTCCCGCCCGAGCCCTTCCGGTATGCCGCCGTCCGAGCCACCCGCGCCGCCCTGGCCGGTGAGGACCGCACCGGCCGCCGCAGCGTCTGGCTACGCACCCTGGACCGGTTCGGGGTCGGCTTCGACAGCTGAACCGGGCGGGATCGGGGCGAACCCGGGCCGATTACCGTCGGGCCGCCGCGACGCCGTAGGATGACCGATGGCCTTCGGGCCACCAGCACCACCATTTCGCGCGTCCCTCGCCGGCACCGCGGCTGCTCGCAGCCACATCGCCGGAGGCGCACCACAGCAGTCCGGTCGGCTCCCCGTGGAGATCGCACCGGCGGGGTGGGTCAGGACGCCAGGCAGGTATGCCGCACCCGCGCCTCGAGCGCGGACCCCGCGGCATACCGACGGAACTGACAACGACACATAGGAGAACACGGCATGGCCGTCGTCACCATGCGCCAGCTCCTCGAGAGCGGCGTCCACTTCGGGCACCAGACCCGCCGGTGGAACCCGAAGATGAAGCGCTTCATCATGACCGAGCGCAACGGGATCTACATCATCGACTTGCAGCAGTCGTTGAACCACATCAACGACGCCTACGAGTTCGTCAAGGAGACCGTCGCCCACGGCGGGTCGATCCTCTTCGTCGGCACGAAGAAGCAGGCGCAGGAGCCGGTGGCCGAGCAGGCCACCCGGGTGGGGATGCCCTACGTCAACCACCGCTGGCTCGGCGGCATGCTCACCAACTTCACGACGATCTCCAAGCGGCTGCAGCGCCTCAAGGAGCTCGAGGACATCAACTTCGACGACGTGGCCGGTTCGGGCCACACGAAGAAGGAGTTGCTCATCCTCAAGCGCGAGAAGGACAAGCTCGAGAAGACCCTCGGCGGCATCCGCTCGATGTCCCGGGTCCCCTCCGCGGTCTGGGTCGTCGACACGAAGAAGGAACACCTGGCCGTCGACGAGGCCCGCAAGCTCGGCCTGCCAGTCATCGCCATCCTCGACACCAACTGCGACCCCGACGAGGTCGACTACAAGATCCCCGGCAACGACGACGCGATCCGTTCGGTGGCCCTGCTGACCCGGGTCATCGCCGACGCCGTCGCCGACGGTCTCGTGGCCCGCTCCAGCGTCCGCACCGGTGAGGCCACCGAGGGCGTCGCCGCCGACGAGCCGCTGGCCGAGTGGGAGCGCGAGCTCTACGCCGAGGCCGAGGCCGCCGCTGCCACCGAGGCACCGGTCGCCGAGGCCGCTGCCGACGAGGCCCCCGTGGCCGACGAGCCGCAGGCCTGAGCCCCGCGGCATACCCGAGTTCCGAACGAAACCCCAGAGAGAAGTGACGATGGCGAATTTCACCGCCGCTGACATCAAGGCGCTGCGCGAGCAGACCGCCGCCGGAATGATGGACGTCAAGAAGGCCCTCGAAGAGGCCGACGGCGACATGGCCAAGGCCGCGGAGATCCTGCGGATCAAGGGCCTCAAGGGTGTCACCAAGCGTGAGGGCCGGTCGGCATCCAACGGCCTGGTGGCCGCGAAGGCCGGCGATGGCGTGGGCACCTTGGTCGAGGTCAACTGCGAGACGGACTTCGTCGCCAAGGGCGACCGGTTCATCATGCTCGCCGAGCAGGTCCTGGCCCAGGCGATCGCCACCGAGGCCACCGACGCCGCGGCGCTCGTCGCGAGCACCCTGCCGGACGGCCGGACCGTGGCCGAACTGCTCATCGAGGGCAATGCCGCGACCGGAGAGAAGATCGAGGTCCGCCGGGTCGCCCGGGTCACCGGCGAGCGCGTCGTGTCCTACCTGCACCGCACGAGCAAGGACCTGCCCCCGCAGATCGGTGTCCTGCTGGCCACCTCCGGTGGCGGCGAGGAGATCGCCCACGATGTCGCCATGCACATCGCCGCGTTCTCGCCGACCGCTCTGGCCCGTGAGGACGTCGCCGAGGACGTCGTCGCCAACGAGCGCCGGATCGCCGAGGCGACCGCCCGCGAGGAGGGCAAGCCCGAGGCCGCCCTGCCGCGGATCATCGAGGGCCGGGTCAACGGCTTCTTCAAGGAGAACGTCCTGCTCGAGCAGGCCTTCGCCAAGGACCAGAAGAAGTCGGTCGCCCAGGTCCTCAAGGAGGCCGGCGCCGAGGCCACGAGCTTCGCGCGCTTCCGTGTCGGCAACTGACGACGCACTCCTGCAGAACCTCCGGTATGCCGTCCGCCCACCTCGGGCGGGCGGCATACCTGCGTTCGCGGGTATGGGAGGATCGGCTCACCGCCGAGCCTGACCACCCCCAAGGAGCGCGCCGATGACCGTGCCGGAGACCCCGACCACCGCCCACCCCTTCGAGGCAGGCGCCTCGGGCGCGGAAGGTGAGCCCACGGCATACCGGCGGGTCCTGCTCAAGCTGTCCGGAGAGGTCTTTGGCGGCGGGCACACCGGCGTCGACCCGGACGTCGTCCGGGGCATCGCCGCCCAGATCGCCGCGGCCGTCGCGGAGGGCGTCCAGGTCGCCGTGGTCGTCGGTGGCGGCAACTTCTTCCGTGGTGCGGAGCTGCAGCAGAAGGGCATGGACCGGGCTCGCGCCGACTACATGGGCATGCTCGGCACGGTGATGAACTGCCTGGCCCTTCAGGACTTCCTCGAACAGCTCGGGGTGCCGACCCGGGTGCAGTCCGCGATCGCGATGACCCAGGTCGCCGAGCCCTACATCCCGCTGCGCGCCATCCGGCACATGGAGAAGGGCCGCGTCGTCATCTTCGGCGCCGGCGCGGGCATGCCGTTCTTCTCCACGGACACGGTCAGTGCGCAGCGCGCCCTGGAGACGCACTGCGATCGACTGCTCATCGCCAAGAGCGGCGTCGACGGGGTCTACACCGCCGACCCCAAGACCGACCCGTCGGCGACCAAACTCGACTCGCTCACCTTTGCGGACGCCCTGGCCCGCGGCCTGAAGATCCTCGACGCCGCGGCCTTTGCGCTATGCGCCGAAAACCGGCTCCCCATGCTCGTCTTCGGCATGGAGGGCGAGGGAAACATCACCCGCGCCCTGCGAGGTGAGAGGATCGGGACACTGGTGACCACCGGCTGAACCACCGACCCTAGGAGCAGGACGCCCCCGATGATCGACGAGACACTCTTCGAGGCCGAAGAGAAGATGGAGAAGGCCGTCGAGGTCGCCAAGGAGGACTTCGGCGGGATCCGCACCGGTCGGGCCCACCCGGGCATGTTCAGCAAGCTGCTCGTCGACTACTACGGTTCGCCGACGCCGATGCAGCAGCTGGCCTCGTTCACCACGCCGGAGGCCCGGACCATCCTCATCAAGCCGTTCGACGCCAAGGCGATGCACGGCATCGAGCGGGCCATCCGTGACTCCGACCTGGGGGTCAACCCGAGCAATGACGGCATCGTCATCCGCTGCATCCTGCCCGTGCTCACCGAGGACCGTCGGCGCGAGTACATCAAGCTCGCCCACCACAAGGCCGAAGAGGCCCGGGTGTCGATCCGCAACATCCGCCGCAAGGCCAAGACCGATCTCGAGCACATGATCAAGGACGGCGACATCGGCGAGGACGACGGGGTGCGGGCCGAGAAGGAGCTCGAAGCACTGACCAAGAAGTACGTCGAGACCGTCGACCACCTGCTCAAGGGCAAGGAGGCCGAGCTGCTCGAGGTGTGACGCCTCGACTCTCGGCATCAGCCATGAGCGCCCTGCCACCCGCCCCCGAGACCGCCCAGGCCACCTCCGCACCGAAGACCTCGCGCGCGGGACGGAACCTGCCGGCGGCGATCGGGGTCGGCCTGCTGTTGGGCGCGCTCATCATCGGCACCCACTTCTGGCGCAAGGAGCTCTTTCTCGTCCTGGCCACCACGGCGGTGTCGATCGGCTGTTGGGAGATCGTCCAGGCACTGCGCGGCCGAGGGGTGCGAGTGCCGGTTCTGCCGGTCGTGCTCGGCTGCGTTGTCATGTTGTCGGCCGCCTACTTCCTTGGTGAGGAGGCGCTCTTCGTCGCCTTCGCCCTCACCTGCGCGCTGGTGCTCATGTGGCGCGCGGGGGAGAGCCTCACCGGTGCAGCCGCCGACGTCGGGGCAGGAATTTTCATCGCGGCATACCCGGCGTTGTTGGCGGGCTTTGCGATGCTGCTCTTGGCCGCACCCGACGGGGCCTGGCGCAGCTTCACGTTCCTGTGCGTCACCGCCGCCAGTGACGTCGGCGGCTATGCCGTCGGCGTTCTGGCCGGGCGACACCCCATGGCCCCCCGGATTAGCCCCAAGAAGACCTGGGAGGGCTTCGCCGGGTCGTTCTTCGGGTGCATCGTCGTGGGCATCCTCTGCGTCACCCTCGGCTTGCACGGTCCGTGGTGGGTCGGTGCGATCGTCGGCGTGCTGACCGCACCGGCGGCCACCCTCGGTGATCTCGTCGAATCGGCGGTCAAGCGAGATCTGGGGATCAAGGACATGTCCAACATCCTGCCCGGGCACGGGGGGCTGATGGACCGGCTCGACTCGCTCGTGGTCTCGGCCCCGGTCATCTGGGCGACCCTGGCGCTGCTCATGCCGGTCGCCCGTTGACCGTGACCGGCCTTCCCGATCCGGCGACCCCACGCCGCCCGGCCCCCGGCGAACTGACCCTGGCCGCCCCCCGGCGGGCCCTCCCGCCGCGCCACTTGGCCGACCTCGAACCCGCCGAACGGAGCCGGGCCGCCGAGGAGTTGGGGCACCGCGGCTTCCGGGCCGGCCAACTGTCCCGGCACTACTTCGGCCGACTCGTCGACGACCCGGCGGAGATGACCGACCTGCCGGCCGGTGCCCGGAACGAGCTCGTCGAGGCGCTCTTGCCGCGGCTGCTCACTCCGGTGCGCCACCTCGTCGCCGACGAGGGTCGCACCGTGAAGTCCGTGTGGCGGCTGCACGACGGCGCACTGGTCGAATCGGTCCTCATGCGCTACCCGGACCGGGTGACGATGTGCATCTCCAGCCAGGCCGGCTGCGGAATGAACTGCCCTTTCTGCGCCACGGGACAGGGCGGGCTTGCCCGAAACCTGTCGACCGCCGAGATCGTCGAGCAGGTCGTCGCAGGGGCCCGGATGCTCCGGCACGGCGGACTGCCGGGCGGTGACCACGATGTCGAGAGCGTCAGTCCGCTGCGGGTCTCGAACGTCGTCTTCATGGGGATGGGGGAGGCCTTGGCCAACTACTCCCGGGCGATCGCGGCGATTCGCCGGCTCACCGACCCGGTGCCGGACGGGTTGGGTATGTCGGCCCGTGGTTTGACCATGTCGACGGTGGGCCTGGTCCCGGCCATCGACAAGCTGGCCGCGGAAGGCATCCCGGTCACCCTCGCCTTGTCCCTGCACGCCCCGGACGACGAACTGCGCGACTCGCTCGTCCCGATCAACACCCGGTGGCGGGTCGACGAAGCTCTGGATGCGGCCTACCGCTACTACCAGGTGACCGGCCGCCGGGTGTCCATTGAGTACGCACTCATCCGCGACGTCAATGACCACGCCTGGCGTGCCGACCTGCTCGCCGACAAGCTGGCCGCGCGAGGCCGGGGGTGGGTGCACGTCAACCCGATCCCGCTCAATCCGACTCCCGGGTCCCGGTGGACCGCGTCACGCCCCGGCGTCCAGCAGCAGTTCGTCGAGCGGCTGCGGGCGCGCGGCATACCGACGACGGTCCGGGACACCCGTGGCCGGGAGATCGACGGCGCTTGCGGGCAACTGGCGGCCACTGCCGGGCGTTGAATCGGCGAAGCGCCAAGGTCGCACCCGTCCCGGGTCCGGCCCGCTAGATTCGGTATGCCGTCCACGCACCCCTGCGGGCGGCCGTCGGCGGCCGCGGGCAGCAGCCGGTGACGCACACGGCATACGGGAAGGACCCCCAGATGCGTGCCCTGACCAAGGTGACGGCCGGACCAGGTCTCGAGTTGGTCGACCGTCCCGAGCCCAGCTGCGGACCGCTCGATGTCAAGGTG